>NZ_JBIUCP010000012.1:0-75842 GCF_044538765.1 Acinetobacter sp. ABJ-A23_2 | reverse complement strand
CTATTTATTGTCAAATCCTTAGGAAACTTAAGGTTTAGCTGCTTGTTAATGTTCATTTTTTTAGCAGGTTGACATAAAATACTTTAATTGGTGGTTTTTTAACCATTTTTAACATAAGTGTCAAATTTCCTTAACATTACGTTTCATCTATTATTGACTTCATAAATTGTTACAATACAATGACCCCAGCTTTATCTCTTGTTAATGCTGGAAATGATTATGAAAAAACTTGGTTTAGCCACTGCTGTATTATTAGCCATGACCGGTGCTCATGCTTATCAATTTGAAGTTCAAGGTCAATCTGAATATGTTGACACAACTGCAAACGATAAAAACTACACTGGTGACGTTGCTGGTACATTCTATTTGAAAAATGTTGATACAGCTAAGGGTCCTTTAGCTGAAGCAGCTTTCTTAAACCAAGCTTCTAGCGTGTCTTTAGGTTATAGCTATCAACAATATGACCAAAACAACGGTTTAAACTACCGTGTAGGTACATACGGCGTTAAAGGTGAGGCATACGTTCCAACTCCTTACCTTCCTGTATACGCTAGCGCTACTTATAACCACACTGACGTTGACGGTAAAAACGCGATTTCTCGTGATGACCAAGGCGACCGTTATGCTTTAGAAGTTGGTGCAATGTTGTTACCTAACTTCTTGATGGCTGTTGGTTACACAAGCGTAGCTAACCAATTTGCTTTAGATAACTTCGGTATCATGGGCAACGGTATCTACTCTGCTGTTAACCAAACTGCTGCTATCCAAAACGATCAAGATGCTGTTACAGCACGTGCTAAATATGTAGGTCCAATCGACGGAACTAACATGGCAATCGGTTTTGAAGCTGCTGGTGCTTTCGGTCAAGAAAACCAATACGGTTTAAAAACTGACCTTTACTTAACTCCTAAGTTAAGCGTTGGTGCTGCATTCATCGGTAACGACGGCGTAGCTAACATCAAAGGTAATGACCTTGGTGAATTCCGCCAAGCTTGGGGTGGTAACGTAAACTACTTCATCACTCCTGCTCTTGCAGTTGGTGCGTCTTACATGAAAGCTGACGTTAAAAAGTCTAGCTACGACACACAAACTATCGGCTTAAATGCTAAATTCCGTTTCTAATTTAATTTAGAAATTGAATTAAAAAAAAGGACTCTATTGAGTCCTTTTTTTATGGCTTTTAACTACGTACGATATTTAAGAAATGTAAGTGACGTTCGTACTGATCAATAATGTCCTGAATTAGATCTTCCTGCGTCCAGTCCATTACATCGTAGTTTTGTCCACCCTCTCTCAAAAACACCTCAGCTTGGAAATACTGACCATCTTCAGCTTCAGTACGCCCAATTAAAAAACTTGGTGGCACTGTTTCACGTGAAACAACTTTATAAATAAAATTAATTTCATGGTGATGATCGACTCGAAGTTGCATACCGTCCTCAACTTCACTAATCGAAACCTCAAGATGACGGCGTTTAAACTCATGCTGAATATTTTCAAAAGCGCGTGAAACCTGCTTTTCAATATATTGCTTAACCTCTTCTTCGCTATGAGGATAGTGCATGATTAAACCAAGACGTTGTTGCCAACTTCTAGGGTTATGAATAGCACGTGGAGTAATGCGAGCTTCCTGAATTGCTTGCATTTTTGTGACATCGAGATGTAAAGCTTTTATAAGTCCCCAACTCATTAAGAGCATGACTACTGTAAATGGCAACGCACTCATAATAATGGAAGACTGAAGTGCGGCAAGTCCACCCACCAAGAGTAAGATAATAGCCAACACTGCCATCAGTACTGTCCAAAACAGGCGCTGCCAAGTGGGTGAATTTTCAGTTTTTGCAGTTAAGTAGTCTGTAACGAGTGCCCCTGAGTCCGCTGAAGTCACAAAGAATAAAACCACTAAAATAGTAGCCAGAATGTTCATAACACCTGACCATGGCAGGTGCCCTAAGAATTCAAACAGTGCAACTGATGAGTCTTGCTGAACAGCCTGAATGAGAGTGGTTTGATGTTCATGAATAATGCTAAATAACGCAGCATTTCCTAAAAAGCCCATCCAGATAATGGTAAAGCCTGTTGGAATAAGAAGAACGCCTACAATAAACTCTCGAATGGTACGACCACGTGAAACCCTCGCGATAAACATGCCCACAAATGGTGACCATGAAATCCACCAAGCCCAATATAAAATAGTCCATCCCCCAATCCATCCATTTGGCTGATAAGCATATAAATTGAATGTCATGGTAAAAAGGTTAGATATATATTGCCCAGTGTTTTGAATAGTGGTTTGAAGTAAATAAATACTAGGGCCAGCAATGAAGACAAATACTAATAATATTAAAGCTAAAACTAGATTTAGTTCTGATAAGCGTTTGACCCCTTTATCTAGGCCTAAGAACACAGATAATGAAGCTAAAATGCTCACAAAAATAATGAGCAAAACTTGGATATTGGTACTTTGCTCGACACCAAATAAATAATGTAAACCAGAGTTAATCTGGGTGACACCAAATCCGAGAGAAGTCGCTACACCAAATACCGTACCAATGGTCGCAAATATATCGATGCTATCACCCCATGGCCCATAAATCTTTTTACCAATGAGTGGATAAAGAGCTGAACGGGTCTTTAGAGGCAAATTATGACGATAAGCAAAATAAGCTAATGCTAAACCAACCACAGCATAAATTGCCCATGCATGTAAGCCCCAGTGGAAAAAGGTCACACGTAGAGCTTGTTGTGCTGCCTCAATTGTCTGTGGCTCACCACTTGGTGGGTTGACATAGTGCATGACAGGTTCAGCAACGCCAAAGAACATTAAGCCAATACCCATACCAGCAGTAAACAGCATGGCAAACCATGAACCGTTACTGTATTCGGGCTGGCTATGGTCAGGGCCTAATTTAATCCGACCTATCGAAGAACAGGCAATATAAATCAGTAGGATAAGAAAGAAAGCAACCGATAAAACATAAAACCAGCTAAATGAATCAGTGATCCACTGTTTTAACTGCTGCGTGAGAAGTTCAAAAGAACTCGGAGCGATCACAACAACTGCTAGGAATAAAGCAATAATAATGACCGTACCCAAAAAGACATTGGGATTAACATTTGCGAACCAACTCGTTTGTTTGGAAGGCATAAATCCTCCATATTATTTTAATGAAAATGACAGGCTTAAAGCCAATAAAGACATTCAGGAATGAACAAAGTTATATCTTTCAATAGAGAAAGCCGATAATACTTTAAGTAAACTTAAATAATATTGCAGTTACAAAGGTGTAAATAAACTCAACACCTCCTTCTTTATTTATCAGAATTCTTTTTAGGTGCGTGTGAGATGTACTGTAAAGCGATCAAACGCGTAACAATTAATGCCAAGTACATAACGCCACAAAACATTTGTAGCATTGCTAAAACACGTGCTGGTGGGCTAAGAGGCATGAGGTCAGACAGCCCTGTTGCTGACTGCAAACTAAAGCTTAAAAACAGTAAATCTAGCCAAGTTTGTATGTGATGGACATGGTTTGGATTTTGGAAGCTATTAGGAATGAGTAGCTGACAAATGTTGTATAAAAATGCAAAGCCCCAAGCGATTAGGGTAAAAACAGCGGCTGCTGCAAACAATTCATCCCGTGTTAGATATCGGTCGGCAAACATATAACGAAATAAACCATAAGCTGCCGAAAAGTAAGCTAACGCTTCACAACTATGGGCAAAAATCTGGATCGTTAAATTGCTGTAGCCTAATAAAATAAAAACGGAAGATACAATTGCTCCACTTACAAATGTGAGGCCCAGAAAAGTGAACATAGGGGTCTGACGAATAACCTTAGCAATAATGAGTAAAGCGAGAACTCCTAATGCCCAAGTGAAGGTTCTATACGCCTCATTATCAAAAGTCAGCATGGACAGAATAAGTAAAATGAACTGCACAAACAGCAACCATGCCGAAGGCAACAATCGAAAGCCTGCCCAAAACTCGATGATAGATCGCATTTAATTATTTTCCATTTTTCTTTATGTTTTTAATTATAGAAAATCATACTGTACAAAAAATAGGATAAACAAGTTGTTCTTTATTAAGGAGCTTCTTTTGAGTAAGCCATACAAGAGAAACAAAAAAAGCCCCGTAGGGCTTTTTTTGAGATGTTCAATATATTTTGATTAGTGGTCTGATGCGCCAGAAGCACCAATACCTGTCATTGAACGTACATATTGTGCATCGAAAGAAGCACGTTCTTTTTTCGCACGTGCTGAGTTGTCAGTCACTGAGAAGAACCAGCAGCAAAGGAAAGACAATGGCATCGCAAATAATGCAGGACCGTTAAATGGATTGATCGGTGTATCAGAGATTTTTAAAGTATCAACCCACACTGCTTTAGACAAGATGATCAGTACAACCGCTGTTACCAAGCCAACCACACCACCGATAACTGCTCCACGAGTAGTTAAACCTTTCCAGAACATTGAAAGAACAAGTACCGGGAAGTTTGCACAACATGCTACAGAGAATGCCAAACCTACCATGAATGCTACGTTTTGTTTTTCAAACAAAATACCCAAAATCATGGCAAAGATTGCTAAACCAAGTGTTGCGATTTTTGACATACGAAGTTCAGAAGCTGGAGTCGTTTGACCTTTCTTAAATACGTTAGCGTATAAGTCGTGCGAAATTGCAGACGCACCTGAAAGTGTTAAACCAGCAACAACAGCAAGAATCGTTGCGAACGCTACTGCTGAAATGAAGCCCATGAACAAGTCACCGCCTAAAGCGTCACTTAGATGCACAGCCGCCATGTTGTTACCACCAACCAGCTCAAGCTTGCCTGACACTGCCATTTTTGCAACATCAAGGAATTGCGGGTTGTTTGATACGAACAAGATCGCACCAAAACCAATAATGAAAGTTAAAAGGTAGAAGTAACCAATGAAACCTGTTGCTACCACAACCGACTTACGTGCTTCTTTTGCATCTTTTACAGTGAAGAAACGCATAAGAATATGTGGAAGACCTGCGGTACCAAACATAAGCGCTAAACCAAGAGATAAAGCATCAATTGGATTTGCAGCAAGTTTACCTGGCCCCATAATTTTTGAAGCATCTTCAAAGCTTACGTTATGAACTTTACTAAACACTTCAATAGATTGGGTAAACATGTTGCTGAAGCTAAAACCAACCGCTTTCATCACCATAAATGCCATGAAGGTCGCACCGCTCAGTAACATGACCGCTTTAATGATTTGTACCCATGTGGTTGCCAACATGCCACCAAAAATTACGTATGCCATCATTAATAGACCAACGATGACTACAGCGATGTTGTAGTTCAAACCAAATAGCAATTTGATGAGCTGACCTGCACCCACCATTTGCGCAATCAAGTAAAACGCGACAACAACAAGCGAGCTAAAAGCAGCTAGAGTACGAACTGGTTTTTCTTCAAGGCGGAATGACACGACATCGGAAAGGTTATATTTACCGAGGTTACGTAAACGCTCTGCTACCAAGAATAAAACGATTGGCCAACCTACCATGAATCCGAGTGAATAGAGCAAGCCATCAAAACCTGAGCTAAATACCATTGCGGAAATACCAAGGAATGACGCCGCTGACATATAGTCACCTGCAATTGCCAAACCATTTTGGAAACCACTGATTCCACCACCCGCAGTATAGAAATCTTGTGCAGATTGGGTTTGCTTTGCAGCCCATTTAGTAATGAACAGTGTGAAACCAACAAAGATGACAAACATGATAATGGCATGCCAGTTGGTTGCTTGTTGCTCTGCTTCACCTAAATCTGGGCTTGCCATAGCAACTGTTGAATATAGCGATGCTGCACCCAATAGGGCTTTCGCTTTTAATGAGTTCCATTTCATATTAGTGTAATCCTTTCTCGTGCGTGATGGCTTCAACTTCCTTCAACGCTTCTTCACTCAACTGGTCAAGGGTATTATTTGCGATATAGGAATAGACACCACAGAGTAGGAAAGATAAAACAATAATTCCTAAACCAAGCGGGATACCCCATGTCGTTACACCACCACTAAAGGAACTCATCAAAAATTCTTTGTTGTAGCCCACAAGTAGCATAAAGCCCACATACAGCACTAGCATGATGATGGTGAGCGTCCAGCTTAATGCACTTTTTTTCTTGACCATTTTTTGAAACTTTGGATTGCGTAGAATCTGTTCTACTTGGCTCTGATCCATAACCAAACTCCTTACCTAGTGCCCAACCTTGGTCACTTTTTTTTAATGTATTTTTTCATAATTAAAGTTAGCAAGATTCCAGCTTAGTCGTAACTTAGACTTTGGTCGTTAAAATTTAATCAATTTATAGCTTTGTTTCGGCTTGGGGTATGATAGGCATAAGGTTTCACTTATGTAGGTCATATGAACAGCTGGCTGATTATTGGGGTTCTCACTCTTTATATTGCGCTTTTATTTGTCTGTGCTTTTTTTGGTGAGAAGCATGCCAGTCGTCTCGGCACACGTGGCCGCATGTTTTTATTTAGTTTAACTTTAGGTGTCTACTGCTCTTCATGGACATTTTATGGGGCAACTGGCGCTGCCGTACGTGAAGGCGTTATCTTTTTACCTATTTATTTGGGTCCACTGTTATTTGTCTGGTTTGGTTATGATATCTGGCGGCGTTTAGGTCGAGTTCGCCAGCATCATGCGATTTCGTCAATCGCTGACTTTGTCGCAGCACGCTATGGTAAAAGTGGTGTACTCGCATCTTTGGTGACTATTCTTGCCGTTATTGCGATTATTCCCTATCTCGCCTTACAGCTCCGTGCGATTGCTTTAAGTACCTCTGTCATTATGGAGCAAAGCTCGCATATTCATACCACTACCAATAGCGTGTTATTGCTCACCAGTGTGCTTGCGATTTTAGCCATGATTTTTGGTACAAGGCAGATCGCAAATACGGAACAACACGGCGGACTCATGCTGGCGGTTGCATTTGAGTCGTTCGTGAAGTTATTTGCTCTACTTTGTGTGGCTTTATTTTTTATTTTTGAATCGCCAGCTAACCTCAGCCAAATGACCTCGGATGTAAACCAGACTTTTCAAGAAGTACAACTCTTTGGTGTCCCTGAAACTTTCTGGATTCAAACCTTACTGGCAGGCTTAGCCATTATTTGTTTACCACGTCAGTTCCACGTGGCAGTGGTTGAACTACGCGATGAAAAGCATATTCGCGGTGCTCGTAAATGGTTCGCGGTTTATCTCATTTTAACTATTCTTGCCATTATTCCAATTGCGAGTTGGGCTTTGCATGCCGCACCAAAGTTCCTGACTGTGCCCGATGTGGCTGTACTGTCCTTGCCTTTAAGTTATAACCAAGAGTGGCTCGCCTTACTGGCCTTTTTAGGCGGGTTCTCTGCATCAACAGGTATGTTACTGGTGTCATCAGTTGCTTTGTCTATCATGCTCAGTAACGACCTAATTATGCCAGCCTTGTGGCGTTTTAAGTTGCTGTCACGTCACGACAAACATTTACCTAAAGTTCTTAAATTTAGCCGTCGTATCAGTATTGTTGCGGTGATGCTACTTGGCTTTTTATTTTTCCACTTCTTTAATGATATTAACCAACTTTCAGTATTTGGATTATTAGCGTTTAGTGCGGTAGCTCAATTTGCACCTGCACTTATTGGGGGGTTGTATTGGCGAGGTGGAAGCCGCCAAGGTGTTTATGCAGGACTCATCATTGGATTTTTAATGTGGAGTTATACTTTACTATTTCCAACGATTTTACGTAGCTTGCCTGAAGCCTATCAGGAAACTGCCCAAAGTATTTTGCTTTTCGGTCCTTTTGGTATCAACGCCTTACGTCCAGAGTCTCTATTTGGTTTTGAGTCATTTGCACCTTTAACTCATGGCGTGATTTGGTCACTTGGTTTAAATATTCTTTTATATATCTGGATTTCTAAGCTTTACCGTCCAAGTGTGGCCGAACAAATTCAGGCAGAAAGCTTTTTTTATTATGAAACCAAGCCTCTACCTTCACCGCATACATCTACCGATTTAACCTACCTCCCCCATGATGCAGCTCGCTTAAAAGTGGGTGATTTATTTGCCTTAGCTAAAAGAATTACGGGTGAGCAACCCACTACACAAGCGTTCGAAAACTTTTGTGAGCAAAACCACCTCACCCTTAATCCAAATAGTATTGCCAACGGCATGTGGTGGCGTTTTACCGAGCAATATCTAGCAGGTATTATCGGTGCCGCTTCTGCACGTACATTGCTGACTACAGCAATGATTAATAACGGTCTCGCTTTGGGTCAAGTCGCTAATATTTTAGACCAAGCCTCGCAGTGGCAACGTTTTAATCAGAACCTGCTCATGACCATGATTGACCATATGACCCAAGGGGTAAGTGTGGTTGATAAAAATATGTGTCTGGTCGCATGGAACAATCAATATTTAAAATTGTTTGGCTATCCAAAAGACTTAGTTTATGTCGGCTGCCCAATTGCCGACCTGATTCGTTATAACGCTGAACGTGGCGAATGCGGTCCCGGTTCAGTCGAAGAGCATGTACGCAAACGTCTTCACTGGATGAAAGTCGGAAGCGCCCACGAATTTGAACGTATTCGTAAAGATGGTCGTGTGATTCAAATGCGTGGTAATCCTATTTCAGGCGGTGGCTTTGTGACGACATTTGCTGACATTACCGCTTTCCGTGCGAACGAAGCAGTCCTTGAAGCTCGTGTAAAGGATCGAACTCAACAGCTTGCTGATGCCTTAACAGAACAACAGCTTGCACGTGAACAAGCCGATATGGCCAATATGTCAAAGAGTCGATTTATTGCCGCGGCAAGTCACGACTTATTGCAACCGATGCATGCGGCTCGTCTGTTTAGTACTGTTCTTGAGCAAAGTATTTCGACAGAAGAAGACCGCCAAACATTACAACAACTTGACCGAGCACTCTATGGTGCCGAAAGTATGCTGTCTGCCCTACTCGATATCGCTCGTTTAGAAGGCGGCAGTATCCAACCGAAAAGACAGCCTTATCCTTTGCATGATTTACTCAGTGACCTTGAGTTGCAGTTTAAATCGATCGCTGCACAGCGGAACATTTCACTAAAAGTTCATGATGTATCGTTCTGGATTGATACCGACCCACAGTGGATTCGTCGTATTATTCAAAACTTTGTCAGCAATGCTTTACGCTATACCGCCAAAGGTCGAGTAGTCGTAGGTGTACTTCGTTCTGCACAACAGCTGAATCATATTCGAATTGGCGTTTGGGATACCGGACCAGGTATTGCTGAAGAACAACGAATTAAGCTATTCCAAGAGTTTGAACGCTGCGGGCATTTATCACCTTGGGGTGAACAAGGTTTAGGGTTAGGGCTTGCCATCGTCCAACGTATGACGGGTTTGCTCAATTACCCAGTTCATGTTTACTCAGAGTTGGGCAAAGGCTCATGCTTTATGATTGAGGTGCCTATTGTCGAGCCACCAAAAGTTGCAACTCCGACTGTACAAGCAGTGCCTTTAAAAACCAAAGCGTACCGTATTTTATGCTTAGACAATGATGAAACCATTTTAGAGGGTATGAGTAGTTTATTAGGCCGATGGGGTTATCAGGTGTTCAAAGCTACCGAACCTGAGCAGGCTTTAGAAATTATTAAAAAAGAGAATATTCAGGTTTGGCTCATTGATCAACACTTGAACAACAACCAGTTGGGCGTTGATTTTATTAATCAAAATCGTCAAGAAGATGTTCCAGTTGCTTTAATTACAGCAGATTCTCACCCTGAGTTACCGCAGCAACTCAAAGAGCTGAATATTGTTTTACTTAAAAAACCCCTTAAACCTGCCTCATTAAGAGCTTGGTTATCTGGGCTTAAAATTGCCAGCACAGCAGACTAATCTTTTTTCGCTCCTCAACCTTTTATAGGTTTGGGAGCGATTCTTGGCAAAAACGTTTGGCTAAATTTAAGCCAATAGGCAGAACTGCTCAAAAAGTCTACTTTTACCCAATAAATTATTGACCAAAATTTCCAAAGACTCTTTTTCTATGGCAAAGCCCACCTTTTTTGTAAGTGAACACGTGTACACCTAGTTACAATTTAATAAACTATTGTTTTTATAATTATTTATTTACTAAAAACCACCATATACGACTTTAGTCGTATTCTACTTGCTTTCTGCATGACACATAAATATTCAAAACGCATTTTATTTGTCTGAAAATTTATTTTCCCTTATCGCCCCCTGCTCATGAATTAACGCAAAGGACCACTGCCATGAATATTTCTGATAACAACCCGCAAGGGCAACTTTCGTCTCAACAATTTTATCGCCAATACAGTGCCAATGCCTTACTTCCAGAATTAGATTGGCAGAGTATTTTTCCACATAGCAAACTAAGCGAAGCACATATCAAAGCACTTAACACAATTTATCAGTGTGCTGTACCTCTCGCGCTTAATGTATTTCACGATCTAAATTTTGATGTATTTGCACCTGCGGCTTATCATCCACAAGGCTTGGGCTTATTCGACAAGTTAGCGCAACAAGAAGAGAACTTCTTAAAAGTCCTTACTGCTGAAAGTGAAAATCTTGATCACGACACACGCCATCAAATCTGGAGCATGCTACTCCGTGGTGGCGCTGTTTTAGTTTTCAAAGCTTGGCTAGGTCATGTCAAACTTGGCGAAAACCAGTTAGATATGACTCAGTTTGATGAGCTTTCTGACTTGCTCTTTATTAAGACACCTCCGCATCAACTTGCTGAACGTTTGCATGTAGATGAAAAAGCAAAACTTGACCATATCTTCTTAATGTATGGCAATGACATTTTCCTTGATCGATTCAATAGTCTGGAAACTGCTGCTCTGTTCGTTGATTTAGGTGTTTATGATGCAGCTTTCTTAAGCTTGCGTGATGACCGTGTGGCTGAATATTTAAAAAGCAAAGGCTATGTGACTCAAGAACAAATTGATGATTTGCAATGTGCGCTTAACCCACTGTACTGCGACAGCCTAACACCAAAGCAAGATTGCCTTGCCTAAGTGGAACATATAAAAAAGACCTCAATTGAGGTCTTTTTTTATTTTTAGATTTTCTTATCTTCAATATTGAGTGCACTAATTGCCAATACAGCCTGAGTACGATTTTGCACACCTAATTTTCTAAAAATGGCCGTTACATGCGCTTTAATGGTGGCTTCTGAAACATCAAGCTCATAAGCGATTTGTTTATTTAACAAACCTTCTGCAACCATCATCAAAACACGGAATTGCTGAGGCGTTAAAGACTGAATACGTTCAGCCAAAGCAGTTTCATCTGCCGCTCGCGGGTCAAGATTAATATTTGATGGTAGGTTTGGTGGTAACCAGATTTCGCCATCTAGAACTTGACGAATCGCTTCACCAATATGACTTGGATGAGCCGATTTAGGAATATAACCCATTGCACCATGTGCAATCGCACGTTGAATAATTGAAGCTTCTTCGTGTGCAGAAACCACAATAATAGGAATAGCTGGATATTGTGCTCTTACATAGACCAGAGCCGAAAAGCCTGAAGCACCCGGTAAATTTAAATCGAGTAATACCAGATCAGGTTCTGCCCCATTTTCCAAACGCTCATAAAACTCATCAACCGAAGCTGTTTCATGAATTTGTGCCTGTGGCAGGCTATAACGTACTGCTTGAATTAAAGCATGACGAAACAAAGGATGATCATCAACGATTAAAATATTCATAAGCGATTAAAGTAATCTTGAGCATAAGTATGGCCTATTGTAACCCTACTATTTAGATGAAAGATATGCTCATCTTATCCATTTTTATGCAAAATGTTGATAAATGCTGAACTTAGCCTCAATTTTTAGATGTTTTTACCTTTTAATCAAAATTAATCTGTTTTTTATATAAGCTTACTTTTTATTATAAAAAATATATCACCTATAATTATATGAAATAAAAACAGTAACTTAAACAAATTGCAAAGTATAAAAATCAACTATTTAGGTTTTATATTTAAAACTGATAAGGTTGACCAATTTCGTTATTTTACAGTTTGCCGTCATTGTTGATTAATAAGTCCAATGTTGTTTTTTAGGCTTAGGAACCAAATCATGACTGGTATCGCATCATCAAAACCTTTAAATATTGTTGCCGTTTCTGGTG
Organism: Acinetobacter sp. ABJ-A23_2; assembly: GCF_044538765.1. Taxonomy (NCBI): domain Bacteria; kingdom Pseudomonadati; phylum Pseudomonadota; class Gammaproteobacteria; order Moraxellales; family Moraxellaceae; genus Acinetobacter; species Acinetobacter sp. ABJ-A23_2. The sequence continues at coordinate 63,671 of NZ_JBIUCP010000012.1, read as the reverse complement.
GATTAAATACGCCATCTAAGACCGAAAGTCTGGTTCAGGCCATTCTTGATGAGTTATCTGAAGCAATTGATATTAAAGTTCACTTTATTAAATTAAGTGAAATTGGACCATTATTAGGCGGTGCATTTTATCGCAACCAACTTCCACAGCGTGTACAAGATGACCTTGCAGCAGTTGAAGCAGCAGATGCCCTAATTGTAGGTACTCCTGTTTATCGCGCCTCTTTTACAGGTCTTTTCAAACACTTTTTCGACTTTGTTGAACAAACGGCATTAGTTGATGTGCCTGTACTTTTAGCAGCATCAGGTGGTAGTGATCGCCATGCCTTGGTACTCGAACATCAACTTCGTCCATTGTTTAGTTTCTTCCAAGCACAAACTTTACCGATTGGTGTTTATGCGACAGATCGTGACTTTACCCCTGAATATACAGTGAAAAGTGAGCAATTAGCAGACCGTATTACCCTAGCAGTAGCGCGTGCATTGCCAATTTTAGAATGGGCGCCAGCAAAAGGTAAACGCGCCGAGGTGATCAAATCTAAGACTCAGCAAGCGAATCAAGAGTTAGGTATTAACAAGCAAATTGAGCAAGAAGAAGTATTACCTTCAGCAGCTGTACCAAACCTTGATGCAGCAGAATCTCGTTTGCATCACAAGTCCGGTAAATCATTAACGCATGTTGCCTAAGCGCAATGTAGCTAAATAAAAAGAACGAATGGGGAGAGCGCACCATGACGCAATTACAACAACCGATTAAATTTGCTTATTGGGTACCAAATGTAAGCGGTGGCCTTGTAGTGAGTAACATCGAACAGCGTACAGATTGGAGTTATGACTACAATGTTCGACTTGCACAGGCTGCCGAAAACAATGGTTTTGAATATGCGCTCACTCAAATTCGTTTTACGGCGGGCTATGGGGCAGAAAACCAGCATGAATCTGTGAGTTTCAGTCATGCATTACTTGCAAAAACTGAAAAACTTAAAGTGATTGCGGCGATTCTGCCCGGCCCTTGGAAACCGGCACTTGCAGCTAAACAGCTGGCTACAATTGACTATCTAACTCAAGGCCGTATTGCGATTAACGTGGTAAGTGGCTGGTTCAGAGGCGAGTTTGACGCGATTGGTGAAGAGTGGCCTGAGCATGATGAACGTTATGTCCGCTCCGAAGAATTTATTCGCACGCTAAAAGGAATCTGGACCACCGACAACTATAGTTTCGATGGTAAATACTACCAGTTCCAAAACTACACGCTTAAACCGAAACCTCTGCAAAAACCACATATTGAAGTCTTTCAAGGTGGTAGTTCACGTGCCGCACGTGATATGGCCTCTCGTGTGTCTGACTGGTATTTTACCAACGGTAATACTGTCGAAGAAATTCAAAAACAGGTCGAAGACATTCGTAATAAAGCGAAAGCCAATAACCATCAGGTCAAAATTGGTGTAAATGCGTTCATTATTGCTAGAGATACCGAAGAAGAAGCAAAAGCGGTACTTCAAGAAATTATTGATAAAGCCAACACTGAAGCTGTAAATGCGTTTGGCGATGCAACACGTGAAGCAGGTGCAGCCTCACCAGAACAAGAAGGTAACTGGGCAAAATCAACTTTTGAAGATTTAGTGCAATATAACGATGGCTTTAAAACCAATTTAATTGGTACACCTCAGCAAATTGCAGAGCGTATTGTGGCGCTTAAAAATGTAGGTGTCGATTTGGTACTTTCCGGATTCTTACACTTTATTGAAGAGGTGGAATATTTCGGAGAAAAAGTTCTGCCGCTCGTTCGTCAGTTAGAACTTCAACAGGAAAAGGAGGTAGAAATCCAAGCGAAATCAGCCTAAAAAACTCCAGTTAAAACAGCGCAAGATAATAAAAACAACAAATTAAAATAAAGTTTTATTGGCTCCAAGACTCGGCTTGGAGCTTTTATTTTTTAAGGTTTCTCAACTTCTCGAACGACTGTTTCAACCGAATATCGGCACCATTTTGAAAGAACCTCAATAAATTCATTTAATGCTGCAGGTTCAAAATGACTGACAATCATATAACAAGCATTGCCCATGACTTTAAAGCATTCATCGATTTGTTCGTATTGCTTCACTAAATTTTCAATTTCTTCAAAAGCGCGTTGTTCATTTAAATGTAAATGAATAAATTGTTTATACGAATATTGCACGGCAATCGTATAATTTTTGATGACACCAGCATCCATTAACTGAGCAATTCGAGCACCCACTGCCTGCCCCGTCCGGTGAACACGCTGCCCGATTTCTTTATTTGTCAGACGAGAATCCTGTTTAAGCAATGCAATAATTTTTAGATCAATCGGGTCTAATTCAATATTCATTTTTCATGGCGAAAGAAAACTGGCGGTAATGCTTTCATCTGACTATAGCCGATTTTGCGGGCAGAGAATAACCTTGTTTTATCTTATACAAACAAGAGTGTTCTCATGAAACAAGCACTGTTAGTTATCGATGTTCAAAATGATTATTTTAAAAATGGCAAAATGGAGTTGGTTGGGCCAGATCAAGCGCTTGATAAAATAAAGCAGCTGGAACAATATTTTAACGAGAAAAACTTACCCATTATTTATGTGCAGCATATTAACCCGCCACAAGCCAGCTTCTTTCAAGAAAATACAGATGGAGTGTTACTTCATCCTGAACTCAGTGCTGGTAGTAATTCATTAATCGTGACAAAGCATTATCCAAATAGTTTTTTAGAGACCAATTTAGAAGAACTTTTAAAAGCGCATCAAATTGAGCAACTCGTGATTACAGGCATGATGACACATATGTGTATTGACTCAGGGACACGTGCAGCCAAAGAACTTGGTTATCAGCCCATCTTAATTGCAGATGCTACCGCAACACGTGACTTAAGCTATGCTGGAAAGACTGCAAAAGCAGAAGACGTACAAACAGCTTTTTTAACTGCGCTTAGTACGTTTGCAAATGTACAAAATACTGCTGACTTTTTAGCAAACGCTTAATAAAGCTTAATAAAAAAGCCCCAAATGGGGCTTTTCTTAGAGATTATTATTTTTGCTTATCGGGATAAACCGTGGTGATTAACTGATCTACCACAGCAGGTTCAGCCAAGGTAGAAGTATCACCTAAACTATCCAGCTCATTTGCCGCAATTTTTCTTAAAATACGGCGCATGATTTTACCCGAACGGGTTTTTGGTAATGCTGGCGCCCAGTGCAGGGCATCTGGCGAAGCTACTGGCCCGAGTACTTTACGTACCCAGTTAATTAACTCTTTACGCAGTTCTTCCGACTCTGGAACACCCGCTTGTAAGGTCACAAAAGTACAAATACCCTGACCTTTAATATCATGCGGCATACCTACTACGGCTGCTTCTGCTACCGATTCATGCGAAACAAGAGCACTTTCAATTTCAGCCGTACCTAAACGGTGGCCTGAAACGTTTAAGACATCGTCAACACGGCCTGTAATCCAGTAATAACCATCTTCATCACGGCGGGCGCCATCACCTGTAAAATAAGTATTTTTAAAGGTCGAGAAGTAAGCTTCAATAAAGCGATCTGGGTCGCCCCAAATGGTACGCATCTGACCCGGCCATGAATCTTTAATTACAAGATTACCTTCAGCCGCACCCTCTAGCTCATTACCTTCACCATCTACAATGGCGGGTTGAATACCAAATAACGGACGCGTTGCCGAACCCGGTTTTAATGCCGTTGCACCCGGTAATGGCGCAATCAAAATACCACCTGTTTCAGTTTGCCACCATGTATCAACAATCGGGCAACGGCCTTCACCAACAACGTTGTAGTACCAGTTCCAAGCTTCAGGATTAATAGGTTCACCCACTGAACCTAACAAACGCAGGCTACTACGGTTACTTTCACGTACATACGAATCGCCTTCTCGCATCATGGCACGAATCGCGGTTGGCGCTGTATATAGAATAGAGACTTTATGTTTATCGACCACATGACCAAGACGTGCCCATGTTGGATATTGAGGTACACCTTCGAACATTAAGGTGGTCGTACCATTTGCCAACGGACCATAAATCAGATAACTATGTCCTGTAATCCAACCAATATCGGCTGTACACCAATACACATCGTCTTGTTTTAAATCAAATACTTCTTTAAAAGTACTGGTTACATAAACCAGATAACCGCCTGTGGTATGCAACACCCCTTTCGGTTTACCTGTTGAGCCTGAGGTATAAAGAATAAATAATGGATCTTCTGCCTTCATTGGTTCTGGAGGACAGTTTGCATCTACCTCCATAATAATGAGGTGATACCACAAATCACGTCCCTGCTTCATTTCAATCGGGTTTGCATTACGGTAAACCACAATTACGTTTTCAACGCACTCGGTACCCGGCAATGCTAAAGCCAAATCGACATTTTCTTTCAGGGGTAATAGTTTGCCAGCACGTAAGCTTGAGTCTGCGGTAATCACCAGTTTAGCTTGGCTGTCTTCAATACGACTTGCTAAAGAATCTGGTGAGAACCCACCAAACACCACGCAGTGCACCGCACCAATACGTGCACAGGCCAACATGGCAATTGCAGCTTCTGTCACCATTGGCATATAAAGTACAACGCGGTCACCTTTACCAATGCCATATTTCTTTAAAACGTTGGCAAAGCGGCAGACTTCATCGTGTAATTCTTTATAAGAAACGATTTTATGACGAGAAGGATGGTCCCCTTCCCAAATAATTGCAGGTTTATGAGGGTGTTCTTTAAGATGCCTGTCCAAGCAGTTTGCTGATACGTTCAACTCACCATCAGCAAACCATTCAATCTTGAAATTGTCTTTGTCAAAACTGGTATTTTTAACTTGGGTAAATGGCTTTATCCAATCGACAATTTTAGCTTGCTCTGCCCAGAATTCATCTGGGTTCTCGATAGAGTGTTGATAACGTTTAAAGTAGTCTGCTTCAACAGTACGAGCTGTTTTTTTAAATTCCTCTGGTACTGGATAGATCTCATTCATACGCAACTTCCTTGATCTTGTGCATCCCATCTCGAGACTGTGGCTATTATTTTACTGGATCTTATTTGTATGCCTTTTCAGTATGATGACTCTTTCAAAGCCAAGACAATCCGACTTTGGTCATATATCAACCACTTACTCAAGCATACGAAATTGTGAATATTTTTATAAAATTAAGTTGATTTAAAACATTTGTCTATAGCTTTTACTTTTATAATTTTTTTAAGTTTTGATGGTTTTGACCATCAACAAAGATTATTTTAGCTTTTAGACGCAGCACAGGAATAAAATAATATGTTTGCCGAAACGCCCTCTTCACGTCCACCACAACTTCCATTTAAAGACAGCCCTTTTTCAATTCATGGTCGCTTTAACCGCATGAGTTATTTGGGTGGTTATGGCCTAATTTATTTAGTCACTCTTATATGTTATTTCATTTTGGCCTCATTTCTTGGAAGTTTTCAGCTCTCAAGTAATCTCTTTAATTTTGAGTTTTACAGTTCTCTTTCTGGCGTAAGTGCTTTAGTAGTCTGGGCTTTTTGGCTATTTTTGATTTATTTAAATATTGTTCTGGTTGTTAGACGCTTACACGATTTAAATAAAAGTGGCTGGATGGGGCTGCTGCTATTTATTCCAGTCGTACAGTTCTTTTTCATGATCTATCTACTGCTTGCCTCTGGTACAGCAGGCACTAATCAATATGGTCCAGCTCGACCTTCAACATTTATAGAAAAACTGATGGCTTGGCTTATTTTGTTAGCTATTTTAATTAGTCTCATTTCCACAGCAGGATTTTTTTATTATTTCTCTGGGACTGACACCCTAGAAACACCAACACAAATCTTACAAAAAGGAACGCAATACTTTTAATTAAAAAACACTTTATTATTTAGTTGAACTCATTATAGTAGGCGCACATTTTATCTCCTACTATGATGGAAGTTGAAAAATAGCTTTCATGAATTTATTCAATCGAGACTTGTCGTGGCTGATGAACAAAAATCCTTAACGGATGTTGCAAAAAATACAGGCGAACTATTGCAAGAAGCGGGTACTAAAACCACTCAAACGGTTTTAGCACATACCGAGAAATATCATGATGCCTATACCACTATCGACAAAATTGTAGATAGTTTCTGGGAACGTGTACCTTATATTTGCATTGCGATTACCGTTTTTATTATTTTTTGGCTACTGACCAAATTATTTAAATTCTTTGTGCGTAAGACTTTAGAAAATCGCTCTTATACTCGCCAAAATCTGGTTCTTGTTTTAAACCGTGTCGGCAGTACAACAATTTTATTCTTTGGTTTCTTAATTGCTCTCGTCATTATGATTCCAGGGTTCACGCCAGGCCAACTCATGAGTGCCTTAGGTATTGGTTCGGTCGCAATTGGTTTTGCGTTTAAAGATATTTTCCAAAACCTACTTTCAGGTATTTTGATTTTATTAAGCGAGCCATTCCGTATTGGTGATTCGATTGTAGTGAATTCGCTTGAAGGGACTGTTGAAGATATTCAGATTCGTGCAACCTTCTTACGCTCGCCAGATGGCCGTCGTATTGTTATTCCAAACGCAACTGTTTATACAAGTGCCTTAACGGTAAATACAGCCTATCAACAACGACGCTGCGAGTTTGTGGTTGGAATTGGCTATGACGACGATGAGCAAAAAGCGAAACAAATTATTTTAGATATTCTCAATAATGACCGAAATGTACTCAGTCAGCCTGCTTTCTCGGTTAACGTGACAGCTCTAGCCGACTTCTCAGTTAACCTTACGGTACGCTGGTGGATTAATACCACTGAGACAGATATTTCGTCATCTACAAGCACTATTCAAGCCGAAGTAAAACAAGCCTTCAATGCAAATGGCATTAATATTCCTTACCCTATTCAGGAATTAAAAATGGCTGCAAATCATTTGCCATTGAATGCGGAGAACTCAGCTAAATAAACGCCCTAAAATATAAGAAATAGACGTTTCTGTTCTTAAAATACGGTTGCCTAAGCTCACAGCTTGGCAGCCGTTTTTTGTGAGTAAATCAACTTCATAGGGAATAAAGCCACCTTCGGGACCCACGACAATACTGCAAGCATGGTCAATGTTACTTGGCATACTCTGCTCAGCATAAGGATGAGCCACATAGGCAGGAGATGTTTCTGAAATTAGGGTTGGTAAAACGTCTTCGACAAAAGGTTTAAAACGTTTATAGATCTGAACTTCAGGAACGATGGTGTCGCCTGCTTGTTCAAGTCCAAGCGTAACGTATTGATCAATTTGCTGTAAAAAAGGAGTTTGCCAATAGCTTTTATCAACGCGATAACTATGAATTAGGCTTATCTTTTCGACACCTAAAGTCACACTATCCATAATTAAACGGCGTAAAACCTTAGGTCTTGGTAAAGCCACAATTAAATGAACTGGAAGTTTTGCTGGTACTGCTTCTTTAAGAATGGGGCGTACACCAACTTTTTGCTCATCAATCGAAATAATTTCTGTGACATAACGCGCACCATTACGAATACCAACTTTTAGATTCTGGCCGACCGTGATATCAAGATGTTCCCGTAAATGTTGTAACTGGCGCTTTGAATGAATCGACCAGATTTCTGACTGAGTATCTTCAGGTTCTAGTAAAACAATATTCATGGTTTTTCGGCCAAATACCGGTTAATCACCCCAATATGTTTTTGTAATGAACCTTGGTTACGCTGTAATACTTTATGCGCCTGTACCACTAACTGTTCAGTGGCTTCAGGTTCTGCCAGACAAGCCAACCAGATATCAACGACCTGCTGTGCATCTTGAGCAATCAGTACACCATTTTCATCAATGAACTCATCAACAATCGTTTGAAAGTTGAAATAACGAGGTCCAACCACTGTAGGTACATTTAAAACCATAGGTTCTAAAATATTATGTCCACCACCTGGCTCATTTAAAGAACCACCTACAAAACAAACCTGACTTAAGGCGTACCATAACCAAAGCTCACCCATGCTATCGGCCAAATAAACCTGTGTGCTGGCATGAATACTTTGTCCCATACTTCTTCGATGGGTAACTAAATTTAAATTTTGGCAAACTTCAAATACTTCATCGAAGCGTTCAGGATGGCGCGGTACAACTATACATACCAACTCACGATCTGAATTTAAATGAGGAGCCAGCGCCTCCAAAATTTGTTGTTCTTCGGGTGCATGTGTACTGGCAATCGTCACAACCTGACGATTTGCCAAATACCACTGCTGATGCAATTGGGCAGCTTGCTTAATAAAAGCCTCGGGCGCATGAATATCAAACTTAATATTTCCAACAACCTGACTTTTATGCTCGTCTAAACCAAGCTCGACATAACGCTGACGGGTTGCACTATCTTGTGCTAGTACCCAGTCGATTTGCTTTAACATACCAGCAGTTAAACCTGAGACTTTGCTATAACCTTTTGCTGACTTTTCAGATAAGCGAGCATTAAGCAACAAACAAGGCACATGCTGCAACTTGGCTTGATCGATTAAATTTGGCCAAAGCTCTGTTTCAACTAGTGCTAAAAGTCTCGGTTGGTATGACTCGAAAAATTGTTTTAAAAGCGGTTTTTGGTCTACAGGCAAATAAACCGCTTGGAATAAATCTAGATAGGGTTCTTTTAAAAAAAGTGACTTGGCACGAGCCTGACCTGTTTTTGTAGTATTGGTCACTAAAACTGGCTGGCCAAGTTTGAGATAGTGCTCAATGAGTGGCTGTGCAGCATTGGTTTCCCCGACTGAAACAGCATGAAACCAGATGGCTTTTACATTCTTCGGATCTTCAAACGGCCCAAATCTTTCCAGACATTCCTGATGATATAATTCCAGACTTTCTGCACGTCTTTTTATCCGCCAGCGATAAAACGGTTTTAATAAATGGAGTGCTGTGTTGTACCAAAATGGGGTCGCCAAGCGGTTTGCCTCAAATAGTCAAAATTTAAAAACTGGGGAAAATATAACATAGATAAAAAAAATGGCAGAGTTTCGATACCTAAACTCTACCATATACAAAAAAAGTCACTGACTGAACTCACAAAAGAGTAAGTTCAGCAAATAATAAATTTAAATAAAATAATGATTTTATGAAGCTTCTAAAGCAGGATAGTCCGTATAACCTTCAGCTCCTTTAGCATATAAAGTCGTTGGTTGAAGTTCATTTAATGGTAGACTTTGCTCTAAACGTTGTAATAGATCTGGGTTCGCAATATAAGCCTTACCAAAAGATACTGCATCTGCCTGACCTTCACGCAAAATACGTTTTGCTGATTCTGGTGTCAGGTTTTCGTTAGCAATCCATACACCATTAAATTTTTGACGTAATTGCGGACCAATACTATCTGCAGCTTCATATTCACGAGAGAAAATGAAAGCTACCTTACGTTGACTCAATTGCTCAACCACATAACCGAATGTTGCTAACGGGTTTTCATCACCCATATCATGAGAATCGCCACGCGGTGCAATATGTACACCTACTCGGCCAGCGCCCCACACTTCAATAAAGGCATCAACCACTTCTAATAATAAACGAGCGCGGTTTTCAACCGGACCACCATACTCATCATCACGTTGGTTGGTATTACTTTGAAGGAACTGGTCAATTAAATAACCATTTGCAGCATGTAATTCAACACCATCAAAACCAGCTGCTTTAGCTAGTTCTGCTGAATGCTTATATTGAGCTACAACTTCTTGAATTTCTTCAATAGAAAGCGCACGTGGTTTTACATATGGGCGCTTAGGACGTAATAAACTCACTTCACCCGCAGGTTGAATCGCACTTGGTGCAACAGGAATATCGCCATCCAAAAGTTCAGGATCTGATATACGGCCTACATGCCAAAGTTGAACTACAATTTTTGAACCTTGCGCATGAACTGCTTCAATAATCTTGTTCCACGCTTGTGCCTGCTCTTGTGACCATAGTCCAGGAGTGTCTGCATAACCCACAGTTTTTGAACCAATCACTGTTGCTTCAGTGAGAATAAGACCAGCATTTGCACGTTGCTGATAATATTCCACCATTAAGTCGTTTGGAACACGGCTTTCGCCACTACGTGCACGTGTTAATGGGGCCATTACCAGTCGATTTTTAATTTCAAAATCACCAACTGTTAAGGGAGTATTGAGTTCAGCCATGATCGCCTCGACTTACACTTTATTTGTTTTAAAGTGTTTGTTTTAAATGTTCGATATACTGCTGAATCAAAGCTTCGTTACGTGAAAAATAAGACCATTGTCCATATTTCTGGACCTGAATGAGACCGGCCTGCTGTAATACAGACAAATGATTGGACATTGTAGACTGAGCTACTTTACCCAAACGTTCAATATGACCTGCGCAAACCCCTTTTTCAAAACTACCACCACACTCTTCTACCGGTAAATAATGCGCAGGTTCTTTTAACCATTGCAGAATCTGCCGACGCAGAGGATTGGCTAGGGCTTTGCTAATTGCATCAATATCCATAGGCTCAACACGTCTTTTAAACGAACAAAGCTTTGTTCAGCATTTCGAAAACATAATATCGCATTTTCTCGATATTCATATCCATTTTTTTCGATATTCATATCGTATTTTTCCGATTAACTTCCGATCACTGAACTGCTTTGCCGTTTTAATCGCTAAAAATTTAAGAGTTTTAGAGAACTAAAAGTTCAAAAGACTCTTATAACCCCTGCTTTAAACTCGCTTCAATGAAACGATCAAGGTCACCATCAAGAACTGCACCAGTATTTGAGTTTTCAACACCTGTACGTAAGTCCTTAATACGAGAGTCATCAAGTACATAAGAACGAATTTGGCTACCCCAACCAATATCAGACTTCGAGTCTTCAAGCGCTTGAGCGGCTTCATTGCGTTTTTGCATTTCTAGTTCATACAATTTTGCACGTAACTGTTTCCATGCATGATCACGGTTCGCATGTTGTGAACGCTGGTTTTGACACGCAACCACAATACCAGATGGGATGTGTGTCAAACGAACTGCTGAATCTGTTTTGTTAATGTGCTGACCACCTGCACCAGATGCACGGTAAGTATCAGTACGAACATCAGAAGGATTAATATCAATTTCGATATTGTCATCAACTTCCGGTGAAATAAACACCGCAGAGAATGAAGTATGACGGCGGTTACCACTGTCGAATGGTGATTTACGCACTAAACGGTGTACACCAGATTCCGTACGTAACCAGCCATATGCATATTCACCTTCAACACGAATCGTGGCAGATTTAATCCCTGCTACGTCACCATCAGATACTTCCATAAGTTCTGCTTTAAAACCGTGACGTTCAATCCAGCGCATATACATACGTAATAACATTGAAGCCCAATCTTGTGCTTCTGTACCACCTGAACCTGCTTGAATCTCGACATAGCAAGGATTCGGATCCATTGGGTTGCTAAACATACGGCGGAATTCAAGTTTTGCTAATTCTTCTTCGGCAGCGCCAAGCTCAGATTGGACATCTACCAGCAAGCTTTCATCATCAGCTTCAACAGCTAAATCGAGCATTGCTTTGGCATCTTCAAGCTGTGTAGACAAGCCATCTAATACATTAATAACGTTTTCTAGTTCGCCCTTTTCTTTTGCCATTGCCTGAGCACGGTTTTGATCATTCCAGATCGCAGGGTCTTCTAACTCACGTAAAACTTCTTCTAAACGCTCTTTTTTCAGATCGTAGTCAAAGATACCCCCGTAGTGTTTGGCTACGATCAGTTAAGTCTTTCAATTGGTTTAGATAAGGATTAATTTCCACGCGAGTGTTCCCATAAAAACAGATAAACAGTCGAATATTTTATCATAGCTATGGTTATCTTCGAACCTGCTTTAATCTTTAACTCATATTTTCAATTTAAAAGTTTTTTATTTCTTTCAGAAGATTTTAAGCTTTACTCGTAACATCCCCATACAAAATTGGGTACTTTTCCAGCATTTTTGAGTTTCTACACAAAATCTCCTCAATTTTAATAAAATAAAACATTATGTTTTTATATTTAAAAATCAAATACTTAAATTAAATATATTTACAAAAAAAGCACATGGTTACAGTACGGTTACTTGTGCAAGATTGACGGTAAATGATTTTGCTCTAGACTAAAAGTTGTAACAAAACATTTATAAAATCGTTTTTAGAGGGGAGAGATTCCATGAAAAAACTAGCAATTGCATCAGCTCTTTTATCTGCGCTTGCAGTAAGTGGCGCAGCAAACGCTTACCAAGCTGAAGTTGGTGGTTCTTACACTTATCTTGATCCAGATAACGGCAGCAGCGTAAGCAAATTCGGTGTTGATGGGACTTATTATTTCAACCCTGTTCAAACACGTAATTCACCGCTTGCTGAAGCAGCATTCTTAAACCGTGCAAGCAACGTTAACGCACACGTTAACTATGGCGATAATAGCGGTACTAAAGATACTCAATATGGCGTAGGTGTTGAATATTATGTTCCTAACACTGACTTCTACCTTAGCGGTGATGTAGGTCGAAATGAGCGTGAAGTCGACAACACCAATATTGACAGCAAAGTAACTACTTATGCTGCTGAGGTAGGTTACTTACCAGCACCAGGTTTGTTGCTTGCTTTAGGTGTTAAAGGTTATGACGAAAAAGACGGTAAAGATGGCGCAGACCCTACCGTTCGTGCGAAATACGTAACTCAAGTTGGTCAACATGACGTAAACCTTGAAGCTTATGGCGCATTTGGTGACCTTGACGAATATAAAGTTCGTGGTGACTACTACATCGATAAAACTTTAAGTTTAGGTGTGGACTACTACAACAATGACTTAACTGATAAAGACGAATGGGGCATTAATGCTAAAAAATTCTTGAATCAGCAAGTAAGTCTTGAAGGTCGTATTGGTTTCGGTGATAACGACAACACTTATGGTGTTCGTGCAGCATACCGCTTCTAATCTTACCTAGATTAAAAAAAATCCGCTCAATTGAGCGGATTTTTTTTATTGATTTAAATGCACAATTCGCAGCTGTAAGCTCACATTGCCATTAAAAACATTACGGTCTATTTCATAGACCAAATGTACATGGTCACGCATTGGATCAAACTCGAAGCGGCCTGCTGCGTTAAAAGCAATTGCATCGAAACTGTATTGATCTATCGCTAGTCTAAGTTTTAAGTGTGTCTCTTTGAGCCAACGGAAATCGATAACTTTAAAATATCCTTCAAATTGAGGCAGTGGAAATTTTTGTCCCCACGGGCCTAACTGCTCAATCCAGTTTAAGGTATCTAACTGCAAAGCAGAGACAGGTAACTCACCATCGGTCCATAAAGTCGCTTGAAAGATTGATTCATCCATCGCAGCGACACAATCATTAAATACCGTTTTAAAGGCTTCAAAGTTTTCTTTACGTATAGTCAAGCCCGCTGCCGCCGCATGCCCACCAAAATGGCTCACCAATTCAGGATGTTGTTCGGCAACTTGTTCAATGGTATCTCGAATGTGGACACCATCAATTGAACGCGCTGAACCTTTAATATGAATACCATCTTCATCGGGTGCAAAAACAATTGTAGGCCGATGGAACTGTTCTTTTAGACGGCCCGCGACTATACCAATGACGCCTTGGTGCCAATTTTCTTCAAATAGAACAAGCGCCGCAGGAATATCTTGCTGTGAAAGTTGCAAATTATCTAAAGCAGATAAAGCTTGTTGCTTCATCTCCCCTTCAATTTGGCGGCGATCTATATTTAACTGATTTAATTGCTGAGCAATCGGATATGCAGTTTCCATCGTCTCTGCTAATAAACACTCGATTCCGATGCGCATGCTCTCCATGCGCCCTGCTGCATTAATGCGTGGCCCAAGCACAAATCCTAAATCTTGCGCACGTATTGAAGTTGCTTCACGACCAGCAATATCCAGTAAGGCTAAAATTCCAACTCGACACTGATGTTGCTGAATGCGTTTTACGCCCGCATCGACCAATATACGGTTGTTATAATCTAGAACAGCCACATCTGCATAAGTTCCCAAAGCGACTAAATCTAGATATTGAGTGACTTTGCTTGTGCTTTTGCCTTGTCTATTACGTAGACTCGCTAAATTGGCAAGCACATAGAAGGCAACACCAACACCGGCAAGTGCTTTACTTGGAAACTCACAGCCTAATTGATTTGGGTTCACCACCGCTTCAGCAAGCGGGGTTTCTTTAGTCGTTAAATGATGATCGGTAATAATTACTTGCATGCCTAAGGCATGTGCTGCATCAACACCAGCATGGCTGGAAATTCCATTATCTACTGTAATTAATAGATCGGGTTGATAAGTTTGATGAGCAAGCTCAGCAATGGCTGGAGTAAGACCATAACCATATTTAAATCGGTCTGGAACCAAATAGTCGACTTGTGCTCCCATGTCGCGAAGCACGAGCATCATTAAAGCTGTGCTGGTTGCGCCATCAGCATCATAGTCCCCCACAACCACAATTTTTTTCTGTTCATCAATGGTTTGATCCATTAATGCGACAGCAGCATCCAATCCTTTGAGCTCTGGAGCAAGCAGATTCTTAAGTTTTAGCTCTAGTTCTTGTTCAGACTGCACTCCACGTCTTGCCAAAATCTCGGCAATAAACGGAGGCACGCCCTGAAACTGTTCAGGGCGTGTCAATAAAGGTCTTTGTTTAATTTGTATTTTTGTCATTTAAGGCATCAGTCGGTGCAATGTCCATTGACCGTCGATTTTTTCATAACTCAAGCGGTCATGTAAACGATTTGGTCGCCCTTGCCAGAATTCATAATAGTCTGGTTGCAGACGATATCCGCCCCAAAATTCTGGCTTATCGAGTACTTCACGGCTTTGAACTTGTTGTTGCAAGTCTTGGAAACGCTGCTGTAACAACTCTCGACTTTCGATCTTTCCGCTTTGAGGCGTACTGATATGAGCTGCAATCTGGCTATCGCGTGGACGTTTATGGTAATAGTCAGTAGATTCCTGTTCAGGAATTTTTACTACATGCCCGCCCACACGTACCTGACGCTCTAGACTTGGCCAATAAAATAACAGCTCAGCATATGGATTTTCTGCCAAATCTGCCCCTTTCTGGCTGTCATAGTTGGTATAGAAATCATACCCTGCTTCTGTCGCACCACGTAACAATACAGTTCTGACATGCGGACGACCGTTAGCACTTGCTGTGGCCAACGACATCGCATATGGTTCGTGCAAGTTAGCAGCTAAGGCATGATTAAACCAACCTAAGAATTGCTCATGTGGATTGCTAGCTACTTGTGTCTCGTACAATTCACCTTGTTCATAGCTTAAGCGTAATTCACTTAAGTCTTTAATGACATCACTCATGCCATACACCTTATGCGACTTGTGCTTGTGAACGGACTGCATTTGCTAAATGTTCAGCCAAAGCATTCACTTCTTGTTCGTCATCACCTTCAACCATGACGCGAATGACCGGCTCAGTTCCAGACTTACGAACTAAAATACGTCCACGACCTTTAAGTTGCTCTTCTGCTTTATTGAACTCAGTCACTAATGCCGGAATAGAGTATGGATCAAGCATTTGTTCTAAACGTATATTTACAAGTACTTGCGGGAATAATTTAAAGCCCTGAACCAATTCATGGAGCGCTTTATTCTGCTCAACCATGACCGTTAACACTTGAAGTGCTGCAATAATCGCATCACCTGTTGTGCTCTTGTCTAACGTTAAAATATGACCAGATGGCTCACCACCTGTAACCCATCCATTTTCATCTAATGCTTGTAATACATAGCGGTCACCAACTTTTGCACGAACAAAGCCAACATTTGCTTTTTCAAGTGCCACTTCAAGTGCCATATTACTCATGACTGTACCAACAATACCTACTGGCTTATTTTTCGCCTGAGTCGCTAAAATATATAAGATATGGTCACCATCAATTAAGTTACCAAACTTATCAACCATTACGACACGGTCAGCATCACCATCAAAGGCAATTCCTAAATCGGCTTCTTGTTCAACCACTGCTTTTTGTAAGCTTTCTGGATGCGTAGAACCACAGTTTTCATTAATATTTAAACCATCTGGTTCGTTGTAGAGAGCCACAACTTTGGCACCTAACTCACGGAAAACTGAAGGCCCAACGCTATAAGCTGCACCATGTGCACAATCCACAACAATTTTTAAATTATTTAAATCGAAGTGATATGGGAATGTAGATTTACAAAATTCGATGTAACGGCCATTGGCATCGGTCACACGAACACTTTTACCTAAGTTTGCAGTGTCTTCAATAAATAAATCTTTTTCTAATTCTTTATTAATTTCTTCCTGCAATGAATCTGGTAATTTTTTACCTTCACTTGAGAAAAATTTAATCCCGTTATCAAAATATGGGTTATGTGATGCAGAAATAACAATGCCTGCATGGGCATGTAAGGCACGGGTAAGATGTGCAATTGCCGGTGTCGGTAATGGACCAAGCAAATGAACATATACACCAGCCGCATTTAACCCCGCCTGTAAAGCAGACTCTAAAATATAGCCAGATAAACGAGTATCTTTTCCTAATACCACAAGCGGTTTATTTTTTGGACTCGTTCGTTTTAATACCTTCCCTGCGGCAAACCCGAGTTTTAAAGCAAACTCTGGTGTAATCGGCATTTGCCCAAATTTTCCACGAATACCATCCGTTCCAAAATAACTCATAGCTTATCTCATTTTACGCCACTTCAGCCGTGGCTCATTTCATATATGGCCATTCTGCCATATCTCTTTTCATTAGATTTACTTTACACCAAAAACAAAAAGCCGTCAGTGTACTGACGGCTTTCTTGATTGATTTGGTTACCAAAATCTAACCAACACGATAGTTCGGAGCTTCTTTAGTAATCGTTACATCATGGACATGTGACTCAGACATACCCGCTGAAGTAATTTTCACAAATTTCGCATTTTGACGAAGATCTTCAATCACTGATGAACCCGTATAACCCATAGATGAACGTAAACCACCCATCATTTGATGAACAATGTTACCCATTGGGCCTTTATATGGAACACGACCTTCAATTCCTTCTGGTACTAACTTTTCAGCGCCTGCTTTTGAGTCTTGGAAGTAACGGTCAGCAGAACCTGTTGCTCCAGCCATTGCACCTAATGAGCCCATACCACGATATGCTTTGTAGTAACGGCCTTGGAAGAATTCAACTTCACCTGGTGCTTCTTCAGTACCCGCTAGAAGTGAACCAACCATGATTGTGCTTGCGCCCGCACCGATCGCTTTTGCCATATCGCCAGAGAAACGGATACCGCCATCTGCAATTAAAGGAATTTGATCTTTCAGTGCATTAGCAACGCTGTCAATCGCAGAAATTTGCGGCATACCAATACCTGCCACAATACGTGTCGTACAGATAGAACCAGGGCCAATACCTACTTTTACAGCATCTGCGCCTGCATCTAATAATGCTAATGCAGCATCACCAGTTGCGATATTACCGCCAATCACTTGTACTTGAGGGAAGTTTTGTTTTACCCAACGTACACGTTCAATAACACCAGCAGAGTGACCGTGTGCTGTATCAACAACAATAACGTCAACACCAGCTTCAACCAACGCTTCCACACGACTTGGTGTTTCAACGCCTGTACCTACCGCAGCACCAACACGTAAACGACCAAGATCATCTTTACAACTGTTTGGATAACTCTCAGCTTTACGGAAGTCAGTTACCGTAATTAAACCTTTGAGTTCGTTGTTTTCGCCAACAACCAAAACTTTTTCAATGCGATGCTTTTGCAATAATGCTTGAATATTTTCTTTAGACTCGCCTTCACGCACTGTAACCAAACGATCTTGGCCTGTCATGATGTTACTAACAGGTTGTTCCAAGTTAGTTTCAAAACGCGTATCACGGCCTGTCACAATACCAACAACCTTGCCGTCTTTAACAACAGGTACACCGCTAATGTTATTAGCGCCGGTAATTGCAATAAGTTCACGTACTGTAGTTTCTGGGGTTACAGTGATTGGATCTTTCACCATACCCGCTTCGAATTTTTTCACACGGCGTACTTCTGCAGCTTGAGCAGCAATATCCATGTTTTTGTGCAAAATCCCGATACCACCATTTTGCGCCATTGCAATCGCCATACGTGACTCAGTCACTGTATCCATTGCAGCTGAAACTAATGGGATATTTAAATGAATGCCGCGAGTTAAACGTGTCTTTAGAGAGACATCTTTTGGGAGAACAGTAGAGTAGGCAGGAAGTAATAAGACATCATCGAAGGTTAGCGCTTCTTGAACGATGGTCAGCATAACAATCTCACTGGTAAATTCCGTGAGCTATTATAAACAAATTTCAATGCAATTTTCATATTATCTTTGCCTTTTTCAGCAATAGATATTCACCTACTCTAAATATTTCTCACTTATTATCGTGTTAGCTCATATTTAACTCACCTGATCATAGTCATGATCATTTTCTGAATCTGCTGGGCTTACCTCAATTAAAGGGATCAACTGGTGGGCTAGGCGCGCTTTGTTACACTGTTCATCAGCAATCTGTACCTCTCTACAGGTAGAACTACGCACAGCATAGATAGAACAGCCCACCTCTTTACCAATTTCACCCGTCAAAGCCTGACATCGTGGCTGAGCCTGATTGGTTCCACGCATACACGAATAAACGGGTGTCAAAGGTTCAACGAGATGTTCATCTATGAACTCGGCCTCAGCCCAGTAAAATGAAACCCGAAAATGTGCACAACATGCCCCACAGCGAAGGCACTCATCTGGAGTCGCAACTTGAGATAACATTTTTATTCAAATTCTCGTCATCAAAAATTTTTCTGTGACGCAAAATCCTAAAAAAATTTCAAATTGGACTCAAGATATTGAACTTAATTTTTTTATGTTGGACAGCTGAAAATTTGTTCAGTCATTAAATCTACACCGCATGGCAAGGTCTCAATCCAGTCTAAAAACTGGTTAATCATTTCTTTGCCAATAAATGGAGTCCCATGCTGAGGCACAATCATCTCAATATCCATTTGACGAACCATGTTGACCCATAAACGGATGACTTTATTGGAACACATATAACGTTGGTGAAAAGCTTTCATTTTCAGCACATGGGCATCGAAATCTTTGAGAGGCTGACTTGCATCTTCAACAATAGAAGCCCCCATATCACCAGAAAATAAAATTTTGGCAACTGGATCATAAAACTGAAAATTACCCACCGAATGTAGAAAATGTGCCGGAACCATGACAAGCTTTGATTCACCCAATTGAATCACTTGACCACGATCTGGCAACTCAATGAGACGGTCTTCCCAATTTCCTTTCATACGCTCACTCATAAATGATGAATTTAAGTGAGGTAAAAATCGCGCCCATAATTTAGAGGCAACCACTTTAGCATCGGTATAAACCAACCAACGAGGCATTGAAGTAATAATATCTGGGTCTTGATGTGAAGCGATTACATAGTCCAGATTTTTAAGACGAGTATATTTATTAAGTTCCATCGTCAATGGAACATAGGTCAAGTCACCACCTGGATCAATAACAGCTGCCCTTTCATGATCAATAATTAAAAATTGATTGGCTTGTATGCCTTCCCCTTTCACCAAACTGGTAAAACTAATACATTTATGTACGCCATTATCAAATAGTATCTGCGATGTTGTTTTTTCAAACCCCATACAATTCCCCAAAAAAACTTTAAATATTAGATATTTTTATATCCCTACTAAAATAAAGGGATTCTAAAGCACTTGCAATGAATTGATTGATATTTCTCATAATATTTTAAAATTGATTTTACTTTTCTTATTCTATAAATGAATCATCAATAAATTGAGCAACCCTCTAGCATCTCCTTAAATAAACAGTATCGTGAAGTTTAACTACTTAAACACTCAATAAAAAACGCACTCTTAATGAATGCGTTTTTATATAAAGCGAAAAGTATTTTAGAAGAAATAATGTTGTACTAACGTAGAAACACCTACGATAAAGAAAATAGCTGCACCAATTTTATGAATGAGCGAGATAGATAAACGTTCAGCCAATTTATTACCAATAAATACAGCTGGTGCATTCGCGATCATCATCCCTAGTGTTGTACCCAGCATCACCCAGAAAATGCTGTCATAGCGTGCCGCTAAAGCGACAGTTGCAATTTGGGTTTTATCACCAATTTCTGCTAAGAAAAATAAAATAAAGGTTGCACCAAAAACACCAAATTTTTGCCATTTATTAATACTATCAGTCTCATCATCAAGCTTATCTGGAATAAGCATCCAGAACGCCATACCAATGAAACCAACAGCAAGTACCCAAACTAAAATTTCAGGACTGAGCACGGTCGTAATCCACTGCCCAAGCACAGCAGAAATACCATGGTTAATGAGTGTTGCTAAAAGAATCGCAATGAGAATAGGAATTGGCTTACGGAAACGCGCAGATAGTAAAAGTGCCAACAATTGAGTTTTATCACCCATTTCAGCGAGGGCAACAATCGAGGTAGAAATCAGAAATTCTTGCATGTCGGTTCTCTGGCTAGCATAAATGCCTATGACCTACCCCTCCTGCTAGCCAAATATCATAAAATGATTGCAGAGTGGTAAATCAAAGGTCTTGCCAACTCAGGAACGATGAGACGTTTAAGCTATGATGACCATGTTCTGTTGAACAATTATGTTGACCATCACCTATTCACATTTGCTGTGAATAGCGGCTACTCCCCAATGAAGTATGCGTTTATTATATTCAAGTCACTCTATTTTTCAAACATTCATGCAACAAATTTTACCCACGCCCACACCAATAAACGCGCAAGACCTAATAACACTGCAAAATAAGCACTTATATGAATGAAACCAATATGGCTACTGCTCGTTCCAGCCTGATATTCAAAGGGCAAAATCAAAGTAGCGACAAACACCTCAAAACCCATCACCACATAAGTCATCCATTCCCACGGGAAGTGTAAAATACTGACCCATACTCCCATCAATAAAAATACAATCAACAGTAAGGGCAACATAATTTTCAGGAAACCCAACATTTACTATTTCTCCTTTACCTGATAACGAGAAATTTCTCCTCACGCTCAATAAGCCTTGCTTAGCCTGTAGATTAACCCAAAATTTAATTAAAGAGATATCAAAAACAAAACCCCGCCGAAGCGAGGTTTTAGTCAATTATTTCAAAGCATTAGATTAATAAAGTACGAATATCTTTAAGAAGCTTCGTAAGTTTATTTGTAAAGCGAGCTGCATCTGCACCATTAATTACACGGTGGTCATAAGACAATGACAACGGCAACATTAAGCGCGGATCAAAGTCTTTACCATTCCATACTGGCTGCATTGTTGCAGGTGAAATACCTAAAATTGCAACTTGTGGCCAGTTCACAAGAGGTGTAAATGCTGTGCCACCTATTGCACCTAAGCTTGAAATGGTGAAATTCGCACCTTGCAAGTCTTTCGGTGATAATTTCTTATCACGCGCTTTTTGACCTAACACACCCAATTCAACTGCAATTTGCTTAATTGATTTTTGGTCTGGGTTACGAAGTACTGGCACAGTTAAACCATCAGGTGTTGCTACTGCAATTCCCATATGGATTTCATTGCGCAAGAGCACTGATTTACCGTCATCAGATAGATGACCTGCGAACTCACGCTCTTCTTTCAACAAATGCGCAACCGCTTTGATAATGAATGCCATAATCGTCAGGCTGATACCTTCTTTTTTGAAGTTGCCTTTCAGTTCATTACGCCAATCTTCTAACTCAGTAATATCAGCCAAATCAAACTGGGTGACTTGCGGAATAAAATTGTTCAGCGACAATTGCGGAATTGATACTTGCTGCAAACGCGTCAGTACTTTTTCTTCCACGCCACCAAATGCAGTAAAGTCAGGAAGCTTTGGCAAACCTGAAACCGCTGGTGCAGCCGCAGCAACTGGCGCCGCCGCTTGCGGTGCAGTTAAACGACTCTTCACATAAGCAAAGATATCTTCTTTAACAACACGGCCATGCTCACCAGAAGTTTTAACTTGTGACAAAATCACGCCAAGTTCACGAGCCAGCTTACGAACAGCAGGGCCTGCATATACTTTAGCATTTTCAGCTTCTTGCTCTTTTGTTAACTTATCAACACCAGATGTTGATGCTACAGGTGCAGACTGAGTCGCAGCAGGAGCTGCCGCTTTAGGTTCTGCTGTCTGTGGAGCCGGTGCAGCTTCTGCTTTTGCCGCTGGAGCTGCTGCAGGTGCTTGACCTTCAGCTTCAATTGTTGCAAGTAATACGCCTTGGGAAACCTGTTGGCCTGCTTGTAAGTGAATTGCTTTTACAACACCGGCAACAGTACTTGGAACTTCTACCGTTGCTTTATCAGATTCAACCACAACAAGGCTTTGGTCTACATCAACTTTATCGCCAACTTGTACTAAGATTTCAGCAACAACTGCTTTATCTACACCTAAGTCAGGAACATTGATATCAACTGGACCAGATTGAGTAGCAGCGGCCGCTACAGTTTCTTGCTTTGCAGCAACTGGTTCAGCGGCCGCAGCTGGAGCTGCTGTAGAAGCAGAAGCTTCTGCTTGCGCACTTGATGCAGACGTCGTTTTCACTTGAATAAGAACAACACCTTCTTTAACGGTATCGCCTTCTTTCACTTGAATACTTTCTACAGTACCAGCAACACTGCTTGGAACTTCTACAGTCGCCTTATCTGACTCTACAACAACAATACTTTGTTCAACATCAATTTGGTCACCCACTTTAACGAGGATTTCACCAACCAATGCTTTCTCAACGCCGATGTCAGGTACAGTCACGTCAACTGTTGCAGTTGATGTAGCGGCAGCTGGTTGAGCTGAAGCTTGAGTTTGTTGTGCAGGTGCTGGAGCAGCTGGTTTTTCAGCCGCAGGAGCCGGTGTTGGCTCTGGTGCTGCTTGTGCTGCACCTTCTGCTTCGATCTCAATCAAAGCAACACCTTCAGTTACATCATCACCTTGGTTAATCAAGATGCTTTTTACCACACCTGCTGAAGTGCTAGGCACTTCAACAGTTGCTTTATCAGACTCAAGCACAACGATACTGTCGTCAACTTCAACGCGGTCGCCAACTTTTACTAAAATTTCAGCGACGTTTGCTTTATCTACACCAATATCAGGGGTCTTAATTTGCATGCTTAGTTCCCCTCACCTGTTTGCGTTTCATTGTATTCAGCAACTGGCTGAACTTCCGGATGTGCTTGTGGAGCCCATGCAACCGGACGGTCAGTATCTAACTCAAAGTTAGAAATTGCATCTTTCACTAAACGTGCATCTACTTCACCTTCGTCAGCTAGTTTTTTCAACGTAGCAACAACGATATGTGCAGCATCAACACCAAAGAAACTACGTAAGTTCGCACGTGTATCTGAACGGCCATAACCATCTGTACCCAATGCAACAAATGGACGACCATCTGGAAGGTACGCACGAATTTGTTCGCTATAAGCACGCATATGGTCTGTAGCAGAAACTACGATACCTTCTGTACCACGTAACTGCTTAGATACCCAAGATTCTTTCACTTCTTCAGCAAGTGGGTGTAGGCGGTTGTATTCTTCACATGCCATACCATCACGAGACAACTCATTGAAGCTTGTTACACTCCAAACGTTTGAATGGATTTGGTATTCATCACGTAAGATTTTCGCAGCTTTAATCACTTCACGAAGAATTACACCTGAACCAAGTAATTGAACAGTTGCTTTTTCATCTTTTTCGAACAAGTACATACCACGTTTAATGCCTTCCTCAGCGCCTTCTGGCATTGCAGGATGCTCGTAGTTCTCGTTCATTACTGTTAAGTAATAGAACACACGTTCTTGGTTTACATACATACGTTTTAAACCGTCATGTACGATTACAGCTAACTCATAGCCAAAACATGGATCGTAAGATACGCAGTTTGGAATCGTGTTCGCCAAGATATGTGAATGACCATCTTGGTGCTGTAGACCTTCACCATTCAACGTTGTACGACCAGCAGTTGCACCTAACAAGAAACCTTGAGCTTGCGCATCACCAGCTGCCCATGCAATGTCACCAATACGTTGGAAACCAAACATTGAGTAGTACATGTACATTGGAATCATTGGCAAGTTATTCGTTGAATAACTTGTCGCTAACGCAGCCCATGCACTCATCGCACCAGCTTCGTTAATCCCTTCTTGAAGCATGTGACCGTCACTTGCTTCACGGTAATGCATTAACTGTTCTTGGTCTTCTGGAGTATATTTTTGACCGTGAGCAGCATAAATACCAAGCTGACGGAACATACCTTCTAAACCGAAAGTACGTGCTTCATCTGGAACGATTGGCACTACGCGATCTTTAATTGCTTTTTCTTTAAGTAAAGCTGCAATTAAACGCACCATTACCATCGTAGTAGATTGTTCTTTACCACCTGAACCGTTTAATACAGCATCAAATACAGATAATTCAGGAATCGCTAAAGTTTCACTCTCACGACGACGTGCAGGTAGGTAACCACCTAATGCTTCACGACGCGCCTTCATGTACTTCATTTCTGGAGAGTTTTCACTTGGGCGGTAGAATGGGAGCTCTTCTAACTTATCATCTGTAAATGGCAGGTTAAAACGGTCACGTACATATTTCAAAGAGTCAATCTGCATTTTCTTGATTTGGTGAGTTTTATTCACCGCTTCAATTTCTTCAGACAAACCGTAACCTTTAACAGTTTTCGCAAGAATAACTGTTGGTTGACCTTTAGCTTTCATTGCTTCTGCATATGCAGCAAAAACCTTGTACGGGTCATGACCACCACGGTTGAGATTATCGATGTCTTCATCGCTTAAATCTTTTACAAGTTCCGCAGCTTCCGGGTACTTGCCAAAGAATTTCTCACGTGTATATGCACCACCTTTTACTTGATAGCGTTGGTACTCACCATCAACAGTTTCTTCCATTACCGCTTTTAAAGCGCCTGTGCTGTCTTTTGCAAGTAGTGGATCCCAATGACGGCCCCATACCACTTTAATGACACGCCAGCCCGCCCCACGGAATAAAGATTCTAATTCTTGAATAATTTTACCGTTACCACGTACAGGACCATCTAGACGCTGTAAGTTACAGTTAACTACCCAAATGAGGTTATCTAGCTTTTCACGACCAGCAAGTGAAATTGCACCAGTACTTTCTGGCTCATCCATTTCACCATCGCCGAGATATGCCCAGACTTTACGATCTTCTTCTTTGATCAAGCCACGGTTCATCAAATATTTTTGAATGTGTGCTTGATAAATCGACATGATTGGACCAAGACCCATTGATACAGTTGGGAATTGCCAATAGTCCGGCATTAAATATGGATGTGGATAGCTTGGTAAACCGTTACCGCCAACTTCACGGCGGAAATTACTTAACTGTTCTTCAGTTAAACGTCCTTCGAGGAATGAACGTGCATAAATACCAGGAGCACAGTGTCCTTGGTAATAAATCATATCTCCGCCAAAGTTATCACTGTTTGCGCGGAAGAAATGGTTAAAACCTACGTCATATAATGTTGCACTTGATGCGAAACTCGCCAAGTGACCACCTAAATCATCACCTGTTTTATTCGCACGAAGTACCATTGCTAAGGCATTCCAACGAATCAATGCACGAATACGGCGTTCCATATCTTGGTCGCCTGGCATTGCAGGTTGTTCTTCAACAGAAATTGTATTTAAGTAAGGTGTATTGAGACGTTGAATTGGAACATGCTTAGCAATTGCTTGTTGGTAAAGTTTTTCCAACAAGAATGCCGCTCGCTCAGTTCCCATATGTTGTAAAACTGAATCGAATGCATCTTGCCATTCTTGGGTTTCTTGTGCGTCGGAGTCACCGTAAAACGCCATAATTCACCTGTTCCTTGTTCTCTAATCTACTTTGTATTTTTACCACGTTTTGCCCCTCTCAAGTTATTGCCACGGGTGAATGTGAGGGGGCTCTATTATTTTCTGAATGAATAGTCATTGACCGAGCATGAGTCAAAATAACAAAAAAACGCCAATATTGGCGTTTTTTTATACGATCATTGCGTTAAGAAAGGTTTATATTCATTTTCAGATTCACAAATTCAATAACCTTGATCTTTTAAGAAATGCAATTAAGGCAACATTGCTAAGTAAGTTGATGGATTCTTACGTTGACCATCTTTAACTACTTCATAGTGTAAATGGGGTCCAGTACAACGACCTGTACAACCCACATTAGCAATATGGTCACCAGCAGAAACCTGATCACCCACACGAACCATTAAACGTGAAGCATGTGCATAGCGTGTTAAATAACCATTACCATGGTTGATTTCAACATATTGGCCATAACCTGTACCCCAACCTGATTTAGTTACAATACCAGGGCCTGTTGCATAGATTGGTGTACCACTTGGCGCAGACATATCCAAACCACCGTGATGCTCTGCACGACCACCCATGGTACGGCCACCAAAGTTAGAAGAAACACGTACGCTATCAGGAAGAGGATGAGAAACTAGCCAAGAATAAGGATTTGAAGAAGAGGCATTGAAAGAGCTTTTAGCGGTCGTATGACCATATTTTTTTGCCAGTGAGTCATTGTTGAGCTCAACTGTTTTTGGGCGTAAAGTGACTGAAACTTTAGCACTTGCCGGAAGATCTAAATCATCAGGATGCGTATATGAACCTTGAGATAATGTTTTTGATAACTGTTCCAATCGATCTGAGTCAGTAGATTGGTTAATATTTTGATAATCTGCAAAAGCAACCGATGCTGCCGAAGCGGCAAGTGAAAACGCTAATAAAATACGACGCGTATGCATAAAAACCTCTTGAAACTGTTCTTACTCAAGTTCCTTATGATCTCTTCCTTGATATCGGTTGAAATGAACGCTTAAGATTAGGACAAGAAACCATTCGAGAACGATCAATGTCTAAACCCGATAACGTTTTTCAACAATCCGGAAAACACATAAAAACAGGAAACCTTACGTTTCTAACAACGCAAGTCGCGCAATGGCAAAGACTTACGAAAATAATCCAACCCTTATTGCCCCAACCGGAACAATGGCAGGTCGTGTGTTATCAAAATGGCACTTTAATTATTACTGGTGAAAATCAGGCAATGATTAGTCAACTCAGCTATTTACAGAGCCAATATATATCTAAATTATCTCAACTTGAAGGATTAAAAGACCTACAAAGAATTCAAGTTCGCCTAAGAAATAAAACTATTTCTACAGCGCCCCCATCTGAGCCTTCTAAATCCATCCCCCCGGAAACACAAGAAATGTTACGTAGTGCTGCCGACTTCGTGAGCGACCCTAAGCTTAGCCAAGCTTTACTACGTTTGGCAAGCAATAAAAAATGATGAGCTTTCTATTCCTTAATTAGAATCGTTTTTATTATGTGACTAAAATCACAATTTTTATTGTTACATTATAACGTAGCCAAATAAAGACAATGACTTATGTCACACTCACGTATGGAATTGGACAGTCTTTCTCGTCATTAAATGTTACAATTTCATAATTACTCGGATCACTTTGAACATTGCGTAATAGCTGATTATTTAAAGCATGTCCTGACTTATAACCATCAAACTTGGCAATAATTTGATGACCAAGTAAATACAAATCACCTACTGCATCTAAAATTTTGTGTCGGACAAACTCATCAGCAAATCGCAAACCTTCTTCGTTCACAACCCCTGTGTCATCTACACCAATGGCATTATCCAGACTTGCACCTAAAGCCAAATTATTTGCTTTGAGGTAATCTAAGTCTTTCATAAAGCCAAAAGTTCGTGCTTCACTGACCTCATACACAAACGTTTCGGTCGAAAAATCGATAGTCGCAGACTGATATTCTTTTGCAAAGGCAGGATGATCGAAATCAATCGTAAAGTTAAGTTGAAAACCATTATGTGGTCTAAAAATTGCTTTTTTATCATCAATTAAAGCTTCAACTGGCTTTAATATTCTTATAAATTTTTTCGGGGCATCTTGTTCACGCAGGCCGCCTTGCATGAGCAAGTAAATAAATGGTCCAGCACTACCGTCCATAATTGGAACTTCAGATGCAGACACTTCTACGATTAAATTATCAATACCTAAACCCGCAATCGCACTCATTACATGCTCAATTGTCCCGACCTTAATATCACCAGTGACAAGGTTTGAGCACATAAATGCTTCTTGAATGAGCAATGCATTAGCAGGAATATCGACTGGTGGATCCAAATCGATACGGCGAAATACAATACCTCCATCCACGGTATGTGGAATGAAATTGATCATCACTTTTTGACCGCTATGAAGACCTATTCCACTCGCTTTTACCACACGATTGAGAGTACGTTGTTTCACCATGCTTTGTAACTTCTTTTTTAAAACCGCTATACGTTAGCATATTTAGTCATTGATCAAAAATAAAAAAAGGCAGTGTTTATACACTGCCTTTTAATAGATTGGACGCTAAATTACTTACGTTGCTGATTTTTCAAGTAATCTTGAATACTCATTGGCGAAGAACGCGGTGATGAACTTGGTGCATTATTTACATCATTTTCAGCATTTTGACGTTTATTAATTGCAGGAACATCATCTTCATCTACAGATTGTGCAGATTGAGTTGCAGTATGGCTTACTGTATTACGCTTTCTTGGTTCTGCATCAGCTGCATTACGTGTTAAACCAGTAGCTATAACAGTTACACGTAATTCATCACGCGCATCTGGGTCAAATACCGTACCGTAGAAGATCTCACCTTCATCAAGGTCAACAATTTGGTTAACCACATCAGTAATGATTTCAGTTTCACGTAACGTGATGTCATCACCACCTGTAATGTTAATTAATACGCCTTTCGCATTAATAATATTCACATTATCAAGTAGTGGACTACGGATTGCCTGTTCAGCAGCTTGACGCGCACGGTCTTCACCACGGCCTAAACCAGCACCCATCATTGCATAACCACGAGTACTCATTGCAGTTTTCAAATCGGCGAAGTCAAGGTTAATGTGACCACGGTTAACAACAAGGTCAAAGATACTACGTACAGCGTTTAACAATACATCATCTGCCTTTTTATAGGCATCTTTCATTGAAATATCACCATACACGCTTAATAAACGTTGGTTAGGAATAATAATCAATGAATCAACATGTGCTTCAAGCGCTTCAATACCACGCTCAGCAGATTTTTGACGACGACGACCTTCAAAGTTAAATGGAGTTGTTACAACACCAACAGTCAAAATCCCCATTTCTTTAGCAACTTCGGCAACAACCGGAGCAGCACCAGTACCTGTACCACCACCCATACCAGCGGTTACAAATACCATGTCAGTTCCTTCAAGGTGCTGACGAATAATTTCACGGCTTTCTTCTGCGGCAACCTGACCTACTTCAGGGTTAGCACCAGCACCAAGACCACGCGTACTTTGCTCACCTAACTGAATTTTGAAAGGGGCATTCATACAGTCAAGTGCTTGTTTATCTGTATTGGCACAAACGAATTTAACACCCTGAATATCAGACTGTACCATGTGCTGAACGGCATTACCGCCACCGCCACCTACACCAAATACAGTGAAACGGGCTTGACCGTTGCCATCGTTTAGTTCATCTTCTATAAATTCAAATGAGGCCATGACCTTTAGGGTTCCTAATACATTATGGCAGTCACTTCAGCCCGTATACTGCCTTGATTTTCAAAAATAACTAATTTTAAGAATGCTGTGCAATACAAACCTTGTCAAGTACAGTGGTTTTCTCTTACAACTTCCTAACAATTCTACCAATAAATCCATACATCCTAAAAAATGGCTTTAAGTTTGCTATTAAACGCATTCCAGCCATTCACCATTCGTTCCCATACCGAACGGTCATTTCCCTCTTCAGGTTCCTCAACAGCTTCTTGTAATTCGCTTTGGCTAAACATAAGCAAACCAGCTGCTGTCGCATACATTGATCGGCGTAATGCAGCTTGATGCTGATCATCAGCATACACCTGTAACGGTGGATTACCTAAATGAGCAGACACACCTAGCATACGACGCGCTAAACTCACCATACCTTCAATCTGGCAAGCATCACCTGTCAATACAACGCCATGATATAGGCCATGGATTGCACCGCTTTGTTCGAGTTCTTCGCGAATTTGGCTGAAAATCTCTTCATAACGCGCAATAATAATTTCTGATAACTCAATACGACTAATCGTTTGAGGTCCATCAATACCCTGTACCTGAATCATATGGTCAGGCTTAACAGCACTTAGATCAACACAGCCATGCAGAATTTTAATGCGTTCAGCTTCTTCAGTGGTTGTTTGCAACACAGCAGCAATGTCACGTGTCACATGTTCACCACCACGCTGTAATGTACGTGCTAAAGCCAAACGGCCATCTAAATAAACTGCCAGGTTGGTAATACCTGCACCAATATCAACAAGACAAACGCCATATTCTTTTTCATCTTTCAGCAAACTTGCTTCAGCCGTAGCTAAGCAAGAGACCACCATTTTCTCTACACCAATGTTCGCACCTTTCATGGCACGATCAAGGTTTTGCATAGTGGCAATCGGCATCATCATGAGTTGATAGTGGCCAGTCATGCTATGAGCGGTCATATTGATTGGGTTTTGAACCCATTCAGCAGAGTCGCCTAACTCAAACCCTAACGGGACAGCACTTGCTAAATAGTAATCAGAAGTCACATGGCTTGCTTTTGCTAATTCTAATGCACGTACAACTTCATTGGTTGTAATCACATGTGCTGGATTAGCAACAGGTGTGCGTCCAGAAGCATAGAAACTTTGCAGCTCGGTACTCGGAATAGATACCCACGCACTATGAATGCGACATTCGGCCATATTTTCCGCTTCAGCAACGGCGTTTTTAATCGCAGCAATGACTTTATCGAGACTTACAATTTTTCCTTTGTTCATGCCTCGATTGCGAGCAGTTGCCATACCGATAACCTGAATGTTATCCGGCGCATGAATTTTTCCAATCAAAACTGAAACTTTATGCGTCCCAATGTCAATCGCAACAACTGAGGGAACAGCTTCACTCATCACTCATACCATTTCTTTGTTGTCTAATACCAGGCAAATTGCCTATTTTAAAGCCACGTATTATGGCTTTGCTTTTGCACCACCTGCAATGCTTGTGTCATCACTCGTTACAACAAACTGACCATTCACAATTTTAGGTGGGGTTGCATTCTTCCATTGAATAGATAATCCATTACGATATCGCAAATCAATGGCTGAGATTTTCGTCCACACAGGTTTTAGGTCAGATTGTGCCAAGTGACTTAAACGTTGCAATTTATTCATTGTTTGGTCTTGGTCAACAATAATTCGTAAACCAGAGTCAAACTGCATAAACCAAGTCATTCGCTCTGTTAGATATAACTCTTTTAAACGTAAATTAACAGGATGGAATAACTGATTAATTTCATTATAGCGTCGCATCATCATTTTAGACTGGCTTACCGGACCATGTAGCAGCGGAAGCTCAGGATGAAGTCTCGGTTCTGCCTCACTAAATACGTCACCACCATCGCTTAATAAGCGACCTGTTCCCCAACGGGCGATCGCATGTCGAGGCATCACACGAACACGAATACCATTTGGCCAGGCACGAGATACGACAACTCGGTCTACCCATGAAATTTCTAATGCTTTATCACGAATCTGCTCTAAGTCAGACGTAAAATAATTATCTTTTACAATCGGTTGCACATATCGCATCACTTGCTGATTCTCAACCGGAGTTGTTGAACCTACCACTTCAAGTTTTGCGACAGTTGCATCAGTAATAACTTTATATAGACCGTAAATTCCGGCTGCCAAGACTAAAAAGGCAATAACCAGCAACACCCATCCGCCAGCATTGGCAAGCTTTTGCTTGCGCGTAGGCGGTTTTTCATGAATGGAGGTAATCGCCGCACGTTTACGGCGCATGGAAGCCGGAAGTTGTGCCATATTTAAGCCGTACCTTCCAATGTTTGCTCAAGAATTGCAACACACAATTCATCAAAACTATAACCCACAGCTTTAGCTGCTTTTGGCACAAGCGAGTGGCTGGTCATACCTGGTACGGTATTTACTTCTAAAAGCCAGAAATTACCTTGCTCATCCTGCATTGCATCAATACGGCCCCAACCTTCTGCACCTACGGCTTGGAAAGCACGTAAACATAAGGCTTGTAAGTTTTTCTCTTCGGTTTCACTAAGACCGCAAGGAATACCATATTCGACATCATTACGTTGATATTTTGCTTCATAATCATAGAAAGCAACATCTGCTGGTGGCTGCAAACGAATAACAGGTAAAGGCTGACCATTTAAGAATGAAATCGTAAATTCACGACCCGTAATCCATTTTTCTGCCATCACTACAGCATCGTGCTGAGTTGCTTTTTCAATTGCTGCTGCAAAATCTTCAGCTTTCTCAACCTTACTCATGCCTACACTTGAACCTTCATGTACAGGCTTGATAATGACAGGTAAACCTAATTCAGCAATGACTGAATCTAGGTCAGTCTCTTTAGTAATAATGCGATACGGTGCTGTTGGTAAGTCACTGCCTTGCCAAATTTGTTTGGTTTTGACCTTGTCCATACCAATTGCAGAACCTTGCACACCTGTTCCTGTATAAGGAATGTTTAACCACTCAAGTGCGCCTTGGATTTGACCGTCTTCACCACCACGACCATGCAAAACAATGAATGCGCGGTCGTAATTTACAAGTTCAGTTATGCTACGGTCTTGCGGATCAAATGCCTCAGCCTGAACACCTGAACGTAACAAAGCGTCCAGAACTGCCTGACCACTATCTAAAGACACAGCACGCTCAGCCGATTTTCCACCAAGTAACACAGCAACTTTGCCGAATTTTGTAGCATTTGACACGTTTAAATCCTTAACCCGATAATTCAATATTTTTTGTTTATTTCACATACAAATGATGCTGTGCAAGTTCTACTGAAATTGCTCCCACGTTACCTGCACCTTGCGTTAATAACAAGTCATTTGGTTGTAACACATTTTGCATGATGTTTTGCAAATTACCGTCAACCGGATCAATCAAAATCGGCTCCACCTGACCACGCAAACGAATACTACGCGCCAAAGTACGGCTATCTGCACCAACAATTGGTTTTTCCCCAGCCGGATAAACTTCTAGTAATAATAATTGGTCGACTTGAGATAAAACTTCAATAAAGTCATCAAAACAATCACGAGTACGAGAGTAACGGTGTGGTTGGAAAAGCATTACTAAACGACGGTCAGGGTGACTCTGACGAGCAGCTTTAATTGTAGCTTCCACTTCTTTCGGGTGGTGTCCATAGTCATCAACTAATTTCACATTACCTTCACCAAGCTCAAATTCACCTTGTACTTGGAAACGACGTCCAACACCACTAAAGCCTTTTAATGCACGGCTAATTGCTTCATCTGAAACGCCTTCATCAGTAGCAACACCAATTGCAGCCAAAGCATTTAAAACATTATGTAAACCAGGCTGATTAATCGTTAGACGTAACGGTTCACGGCCCTTACGTAACACCGTAAAGTGCGAACGCATGCCATCTTGCTCTACATCAATCGCACGAATGTCATTATCTTCGTTAAAACCATAGGTAATAACCGGACGGCCTACACGCGGCAAAATCTCACGAACGTTTGCATCATCACCACAAACTACCGCTAAACCATAAAACGGTAAGTTATGTAGGAATTGTACAAACGTATCTTTTAATTTATCAAAGCTACCTTCATAAGTGTCCATATGGTCAGCATCGATGTTGGTTACAATCGCTGCCATTGGCTGTAAATAAAGGAAAGATGCATCTGATTCGTCAGCTTCAGCAACAATAAAACGGCTTTCACCAAGAGCGGCATTTACACCAGTACTGTTAAGTAAACCACCGATCACATAAGTTGGGTCAAGGTTTTCTTCAGCCAACATAGTGGTTAACAAACTCGTTGTTGTGGTTTTGCCATGTGTACCTGCTACCGCGATACCATGACGGTAACGCATAAGCTCACCGAGCATTTCTGCACGACGTACAATCGGAGTACGTTGTTCAATCGCTGCTTTAATTTCCGGATTTTCCGGATCAATTGCAGTTGAAACCACAAGCACATTGGCATTTTTAATATTTTCTGCTTCGTGTCCGATATAGACTTTAATGCCATTTTCTTCTAATTGTTGTGTAGTTTTAGAAGCTTTAATATCTGAACCGGAAATTTTATATCCTTGGTTAGCTAACACCTCAGCAATACCACACATACCTGCTCCGCCAATACCCACAAAATGAATGTGTTTGATACGGCGCATTTCAGGCACTTTAATCAATTTTTTTGCTTGGTTTGCAGCTGTTATTGGAGACATAGTAAATCCGATTACATTTTTTGAATAAGATCAACCACATGCTGAGTTGCATTTGGTTGGGCATGTTGACGCGCTTTCACTGCCATTTCTGTAAGTAATGGGCGGTTCATCAACGTGGTAAACAATTGATTTAAAACTTCTGGTGTCATGGTCGATTGCTGGCAAATTTTTGCAGCGCCGACATCGGCCAGAAATTTAGCATTTGCAGTTTGGTGGTCATCTACCGCGATTGGAAGCGGTACAAAAACTGCTGCAACACCAGCAGTTGCAACCTCTGTCACTGTTAATGCCCCAGCACGGCAAATAATCAGATCTGCTTCGCTATACGCTTTTGCCATATCTTCAATAAAAGGCAAAACCTGTACAGTTAAATTTGCTGGCGCATCTGTATACAAAGCTTGAGTTGCCTCAACTTGTTGCTGACCACACTGATGGAAAATATTCAGTGGAACTTGAAGTTGTTTTAATGCTGGAGGTAAACGTTCATTGAGTGCTTTTGCACCTAAAGAACCGCCTACAATTAAAATATTTAAGGGTTTACCCGCTTGCTCACGCTCATCGTAACGCCACTTTGGGCTTAAGATATCAGTGATCTCGCGACGTACCGGATTTCCAGTCGTTACCACTTTTTCGCTAGCAGGAAAAGTATTTGGAAATGCTTCACACACCACTTTAGCCACGCGTGATAACTGTGCATTGGTAAAACCAGCAACCGCATTTTGTTCATGAATAAGAACAGGAATACCTAATAAGCGCGCCGCCAAGCCACCAGGGCCTGCAACATAACCACCAAAGCCAGCTACCGCGTCAACTTTAAGCTGTTTCATATAGCGCATTGCGCTAAAAGTTGCTTTTAAAATTTTCAAAGGTGCAGCGAGTTTACGGATGACTCCATTTCCGCGCACACCTTGAATATCAATTTGATAAATTGGAATATTTTGATCTTTTAATAACCGATTTTCCATACCTGTTGGCGTGGCTAACCATGAAACCTGACAACCTTGTTGTTGAAGTTGTTTGGCTACGGCGAGGGCTGGAAAAACATGTCCACCAGTACCGGCAGCCATCATCATGACATGTTTAGGTTTGCTTTGCTGTGAATCTGTCACGGTCTAATTCTTCAACTTAAAAAACAATGGAAATTGTCATCTATTTTTGTAGCCGTTTATTTTAATCCTAAAGCTTCATTAACGAAAAGCGAATTTCACTCGTTTATAACAGAAAGATGTGCTTTTTTGAAAATATACCTACAAAGCGCTAGCGTATTTCATATTGTGGTTTTATTAATTCATATATTTTTAGGTGATTTCCCATTATTAACAGAGGAAATCACCTAAAGTAGCTATTTATGCAGGACAACCAGCTTCTAATACGTCAAATAGATCATCGGCAATTGAAGTACCAAATTGAGCATCAATTTCACGAATACAGGTTGGGCTGGTGACATTAATTTCAGTGACATAATTACCAATTACATCAAGTCCAACAAATACCAAACCTTTTTCACGCAAGAAAGGCCCAATTTTCGCTGCAATCAGCTTATCATTTTCAGTAAGCGGACGTGCTTGACCTAAACCACCAGCTGCCAAATTCCCGCGCACTTCACCATTTTGTGGAATACGAGCGAGACAGTAAGGAACAGGCTCACCATTCACCATTAGAATGCGTTTATCCCCTTCTACAATTTCAGGAATATAACGCTGTGCCATAATTGGACGAGTGCCTAGTTCTGTTAGCATTTCTAAGGTAGAACCAATATTTACACCATCTTGGTATAAACGGAAAATTCCCATCCCACCCATACCATCAAGTGGCTTAACAATTACATCGCCATGTTCTTTAATAAATTCACGAATTAAACTTTGCTGTGATGTCACAAGTGTAGGCACTTGTAGCTCTGGAAACTGCGTAGCAAAAAGTTTTTCATTGCAATCACGCAGTGATTGAGGCTTGTTAATAATCCATGCGCCTTCGCGCTCAGCTTGCTCAAGCACGTAAGTCGTGTAGACAAAATTCATATCAAATGGTGGGTCTTTACGCATGAGCACAACATCATAAGCCGCGATAGATTCTTTTTTCTTTTCACCTAGCTCATAGTAATGGCTGTAATCTTCAAAGACCTCTAAAGGAGAGATCAGGCCGTAAGCTTTACCTTGATCGATATATAAATCTTGCTGTAATGCATAACCCAATTCATGTCCACGACGGCTCGCCGCCCACAACATTGCCATGGTTGAATCCTTTTTAAGGTTTACGGTTTCAATCGGATCCATGACGACAAGTACACGCATGCTCAAGCTCTTCTTAAAATTTAAATTAGCATGAGTATAACTGAGATTTTTCACTGGTTTTTCTTAATTTCAGTAAAACAATACCTGTTATTTCTTGATCTGGAATTTAAATAAATTCAGTTAAACTATGACCATAAAATATTATTTTTAAAGGCTAAAGATGAAACTTTATCGCTATTTAACTGGTCCCGATGACTCTGCCTTTTGCGCACGAGTGACTAAAGCACTCAATCACGGCTGGGAATTATATGAAGCGCCAACCATGACTTTTAATGGTACTCAAGTGATTGTGGGGCAAGCCATTTGCAAAACAATTGATGAAAATTATGATCCAGAAATGGATATTTTAGATGTTCTCAAAAACAATGCTTAACTCCCCGGGTACTTTTAGCCATAAAGTACCCTCATCAAAACCCTATTCATAAATAAAACTAATCATTTCATTCAATCGAATTTTTAATAAATAAATTATATTTTAAAAATCAATTATTAAAAAACAATCAATGTAATTTTGCAGGCAATAGTTCTTTTATTCTAAATAATTAAATGATTATAATTATCATTTATACTTTGATTTTTGTTAACTGATTTTATTTTTATGTTAAGAATTTCTATATCATCTCCCCAAATTAAGCGTCTTTTCCCGCTGAGCTTACTCAGTTTAATGATTTTGAATATTCAAGGTGCCTATGCAGAAGACTTGACTGACTCATCATCGAAAGTGGCGGCTACCATGCCCACCATAAAAATTGAGGCCATGAGTGAGCTAGACCCGATTAAAAGCTATATCGACTATGACAAAGCCAATGTCACACGTAACGGTTTAGACAAAAAAGATATTCCTCAAACCATTGATACGATTGATGTTCAGAAATATAAAATTTATGGATCAAATGATTTAAGCGTTATGTTGCAAGGCACCCCTGGCGTATCAACCAGTTACGATATGCGCGGTGATGGCATCACGATTCGTGGTTTTGGTGCTGATACAGGCGATATTTACCGCGATGGCATACGTGAAAGCGGACAAGTACGTCGTAGTACAGCCAATATTGAACGTATTGAAATTTTAAAAGGCCCCGCTTCGGTTTTATATGGTCGTAGTGCTGGTGGCGGGGTTGTGAATATGGTGAGTAAGTTCGCCAATTTTGACTCTAAAAGTTCAGTTGGTACGTACGCAGGTTCTTATGATAACTACGGAACAACTGCCGACATCAATCAAGTCATTAATGACAATTTAGCAGTACGTTTGACTGGAGAATATGGTGAGTCAGGAAGCTTCCGCTCTGGTATTGAAAATAAAATTGAAATGTTTTCACCAAGTTTCACTCATAAAAATGATGATGGAACACTCACTTGGACCACACAATATACCTATGACAAATTAGGTCGTGTGCCTGATCGTGGGCCAACGCGTGATAATCTACCTGCAGGTACATCTATCAAAACAGGATTTGCCCAAGATGGCGATTATGTTGATGATATTTTGCAAGTGGTACGTACCGATGTGAATTATGAATATGCGCCTGACTGGAACTTCCACTGGGCAGCGAGTTACCGTCAAGCAGAACAAAACTTTGATCATTTTTATTTTGGGACTTATTGTGGGTTAGATGGTAAAGATTTAAAAGGTAAAACCTGTACAACAAAAAAAGGCTATATCAATCAAATTTACTACTGGCAACAAACTAGCAATAAGACCACGACCAATACATTTGATATTAAGGGCAAGTTTAAAACAGGCTCGCTTGAGCACCAAATTATGGTCGGTACAGACTGGACCTATGAACAACGAGAACCACGCCTAGCCAATAAGACTCAAAACGGTTCAGCTATTTATGGTTACGTTAATCCAATCACTGGTGAACGTGAATATAGTCGTGGTAATGGCCCTCTTTTAATTAGCCAACATAACTATAATGAAGGTACCACTTATGGTGTATTTGTTCAGGATTTAATTGGTCTAAATGACCAACTTAAACTCATGATGGGCCTACGTTATGATTACTTTGACTTTTCAACTACCAATAAACTTAATAATGATCATCGTAATGTAAAAGACAGTACTTTTAGTCCAAATGTGGGTTTAGTATGGCAACCTGTTCCAGAGCATAGCTTTTATACCTCTTACTCTAAGAGTTTTGCACCATTTGGCGGACAAATGGGTGTTAACCAAGTTACTGGAAACACCGATGTCACAAAAATGGATAAAGAGCCTCAATATAACGAGCAATATGAAGTTGGAGTAAAAAGTGAATGGTTAGATAATCGTTTAAATACACAATTTTCTGTCTTTAATATTCGTAAAAATAATATTCGCTATAAACCGAACCCTGACAGTGAACCAGAGGTATGGGCAACTGCTGGTCAACATCAATCTCGTGGTCTCGAATTTAGTTTTATTGGCCGTGTACTTGATAATGTCTTTGTTCGCGGTGGGTATGGCTATACCGATGCAAAAGTAAAAGAAGACAAACAAAATCCTGAACGTGAAGGCAACTATTTAGCAAACACATCTAAGAACACAGGTAATTTATTTGTTCGCTATTTACCAACCGAGCAGTGGTATACCGAGGTAGGTGTGACTTATGTTGGGTCGTATTATCCAAATATTAATAATCAAGTAAAAATGGAAGGCTTTAACCGTGTCGATGCAGCGATTGGCTACAGTGCCGACCCTTGGAATGTCACACTTGCGGTAAATAACCTAACCAATAAAGAGTACTGGCGTTCGGACAGTATGCCAGGCACACCACGTAATGTGTTATTGCGTTTAAATTATCAGTTTTAAGTAAGTATTAAAAAGGCATACCCCTATTTAGGGGTATGCCTTTTTATTTTTAGATACTGTTTTTGTGTCATCTTAAGGCTGGCGTAGCCCATAAAGATCAATTTTCCAAAGAACATTCTGCGTTGTAGCAACAAAGAGTACTGATTCAACGACTGCCAGACCAGCAGAATAATTACAGTGATGAATATATACCCAAGCAGTACTTTCACTAATATAGTCTGAATTTGTACGTAATAAGCGATTATCTGTAGTCGAAGCGAACAGGATATCACCATAAGCACTCATTGCATTGACAGTTGCATCCTGAACAAATGCGGTCATCGCTGTCCATGATGCCGTTGTTCTCGTTGCCGGAGTTCTCCACAGCGCCCCTACACTATCAACTGCGTAAAGCATTCCACCTGTAGCAGCTAATGCCTTGGTACCACCCGTAG
The DNA here is from genome assembly GCF_044538765.1 of Acinetobacter sp. ABJ-A23_2. NCBI lineage: Bacteria > Pseudomonadati > Pseudomonadota > Gammaproteobacteria > Moraxellales > Moraxellaceae > Acinetobacter > Acinetobacter sp. ABJ-A23_2. The sequence continues at coordinate 23,695 of NZ_JBIUCP010000012.1, read as the reverse complement.
GTCCTGTCCCTATTGAAGTCCAGTACTGCCCTACTGCTGAAGCAGGATACCACCAAAGTTGATTATCGGTTGTAACACAATAAAGTGTATCCCCAAGAGCGGCCATTGCAATAACATTATTTGCCTGAGCAATATCACGCCAAGCCACGTCTGCACCAATAGGATAGCGTTGTAAAAGCCTATTTAGGGTCGTAGCCATAAAAATTTTGCCATTTAATGCTGTAAGTGCAGTACAACCATTGGCACTCCCAATATTCTCCCAGTCCCATGTTATACGCTGTTTAAGACGGGCAAATACGTTACGTGTGATGGTAGTTACAACAGAATCACTTCCCAAAACAGATAACCAATCTGTTGTTCCCGCATTAAAAACTGTGCCATTGTGAGAAAATATACTCATTGTCGCGCGTCCAGGTTTGCCAGTCCAAGAGCGCAGATCTGCCGAGGCAAGTACAGTTGTAGTCAGTGGTGTATTTTGATCACCGGTAACACGTGGATAACCCTCTACTTCTTCTACATAAGCCGCAGCATCAACCTCATAGGTCATAAATGCTGTAGTTGTAGTTGCCGAGGAAACACCGTTGAACACCCAATGTCCTGGAAACCGAAGTGTATATGCTGTTGCTGTTCCACCATAAGCCCCATCAGCAAAACCACTACCAAGAAATGAATTTTGCGGCCGGTTTAATGGCGGCTCTGCCCATGCTACAGTTGTATCATAAGCATTTAAATTAGGATCATTACCAGCATATTTGTAGAAAACAACCATACGATTCCCTTGTTCTAACCTTACAGCTCGATAACAAGTATTCCCAGAGAGTACGATCACGTTACCACCATTAGCAATAAATTGCTCTGTCTGGTCTCTCATTGCTCGCGTCCAGTATTCATCATGTCCTGCAATGATCAAACAATCATAATTAGTGAGCAAAGTTGAGATACTATGAAGGTCCACACTCGAACAATATTCGATCGGTATCCCTTCTGTTTCAAGCCAGCGAATAAGTATGGACTCAGGCCCATTACTTGCAGGAGTGCCACCTGATCGATTAAAGGAAACTTTGCTCGCACGAGTTCCCGCCCCACCACTATTATAATCATATAAACTCTTACCACCCGCTGCATTATAAGCAGTTGGCGTTAAAAACGAGATTTGTAAAAGAACTTTTGAAACCGCTGCTTGAGTGGCTGGTCGAATCACAAAAGTAAGTACGTCCTGTCCCGAATAAGCTAGCCTATATAGCCCAGGAGGCCAATTCGAAGGGATATTAAACGTTACTGAAACTGGCCATCCGAATCCTTCCCATGGGTTTGTTGCAGGAAGTGATCGGGTAAAAAGAGTTGTAGAGAGTGTTGATGATACTGTAGTTGTTCCTATACGCTCTACGGTTAAACTGGTTATCCCAGGTGAATCAGTACTGAGATAAAAACTTATTGAACTTCCTGGTAAAGCGGAAGTTGCTGATGAATATCCTGAAACTGCCATATCTCCACCTCGTATCCTTATGAAATGAAAAACTGGAAAATTTTCTACATCTTTTAAAGCTTTTATATATAAATGAGCTGATTTCTAGCATTCGTCAAGATCAATAACTTAGGACAATTTTTTAAAAATAAAAATTATTAAATTTTATTATTCATCAGTAATTTATATATTTTACCAAAAAGAAAAAAAACACTTCAAATTATCAATTTTAAGTCTTAAATATTGATATATGTTTCATATGAATTTTATAATAAAAATGGACCAAAAAATAAAAAATCAAAAGGTTATTTAGTAATAAAAATCAAATTATTAGTTAATAGTTTATGTTCTTTAACAGAGAAACAAATATTTCGTAGGGTTTTTACTGCATTATTCATATTTCATTTAAGAAAAATTAATAATGAAAAAGGAAGCTTTACGCTTCCTCTTTAAATTATTAAAAATCAAATTCCATATTTCTCGCGGTAAGCTTGCATATTGGCTAAAGCTTCTTTTTCGTCTTTTCCATCTAAATAATCCATTAAGTCCTTCATGGTAATGAGGGCATGCACAGGTATTTCTAATTCTTTTTGAACTTCTTGAATTGCAGAAAGCTCACCTTGGCCACGCTCCTGACGATCTAGCGCAACTAAAACACCCGCGATAGTTGCACCAGCATTTTTCAAAATCGTTACCACTTCACGAATCGCTGTACCAGCAGTAATTACGTCATCAATAATCCAGACTTTTTTACCTTCAACCGCAGCACCAACTAAAACACCACCTTCACCATGATCTTTCGCTTCTTTACGGTTAAAGCCCCATGGCACACTCTTATTATGTGTTTGCGACAAAGCAACAGCAGTCGCTGCTACAAAAGGGATACCCTTGTACGCTGGTCCAAAAATCACATCAACATTTTCGCATTGTGTTAATTTATCGGCATAGCCTTGTGCTAAAAGAGATAAAGCTTCACCATCGTTGAGTAGGCCTGCATTAAAAAAATAAGGACTCACGCGTCCAGATTTTAAAGTAAACTCACCAAATTTAAGCACACCACGTGATAATGCGAGTTCGATAAATGCTTGCGGGTTAAATGACACAGGCGTTGTCATGAGGTGCTCCAAATTCACAATTGAGGTTAAATTTTCGCATGATACCAAAGGATCAGTATCCAAGTGATGTAAAAATTCTTCGAGTCGTTTCCATTAACGTAAATGGCTTACGTTCTTCAGTAACGAAAGGCTTACTTGAATGGTTAGAACAATCCGATGCCGATGTCGTATGCATGCAGGAAAGCCGCATTACCCATGAACAATGGACTGAAAAGTTTAGACCCGAAGGATGGCATACCCATCTTTTTCCAGCAGAGCGTGCAGGTTACGCAGGTACCGCAATTTATAGCCGCTTACCCTTTGTCTCTATTAAAGATGGTTTAGGGTTCGAGTTGGCCGATAGCCAAGGCCGCTTCATTTCTGCCGAATTCGATTTAGGTTTGTCACATCCCGTACATATTGCATCATTATACTTACCTTCGGGCTCAAGTGGTGAAGAAGCGCAGGCACGTAAAGATTTATTTTTAGGTGAATACGCCAAAATCTTGAAACAATGGCGTGATGAGAATAAGTCCATCATTATTTGTGGCGATTACAACATCGTTCATAAACGAATTGATATTAAAAACTGGTCTGGCAACCAAAAGTCGTCTGGCTGTTTACCACATGAGCGTGCATGGCTTGATCATATTTATGATGAACTTGGCTATGTAGACACCTTCCGTGTGGTAAGAACAGAAGCCGAATTATATTCATGGTGGTCAAATCGCGGCCAAGCGCGTGCGAAAAATGTAGGTTGGCGTATTGATTACCAAGCCTGTTCACCAGACTGGAAAGCACGCACAGCAAATGCATGGGTCTTTAAAGATCAATGGTTTAGCGACCATGCCCCTGTGATTATCGACTATAAAATTCAAGAATAAGTGAACAAGTGTTCACTTGCATTGTCGTTTTTGCTTACAACACATGTCGTTTTTGAGTATTTTTCTTACACACGTTTAACGGCATTATAGCCCCACGGCACAGGGAAGCAGTCAGGATGACGCAAAAGGATAGGACGCCGTAGGAAGATAAAATAAACTTAGATTAAGTTTATTTGCAAGGATGTGACAATGGACGTTGAAATGAGACCCGCATGATCAGGATGATTAAATGCGGGTTTTCTCTTTTCTATCTCTTATTTTTTGCGCTAAGTTCTTTTAGTTTTTTCATTTCTTCTTATTGAACTCATTATTACCTTGTCTTATGACAGTAACATGACATTTCTTATTGTTTTAATCATTATTTTTCATTTGTTTTAAAAGTATCTGTATAAGGTAGTGCTCAAATGCGTTTTGGGTTAGGCTGTGTGTTCTTTCTTTTTGACATGGTCCGATAAAATGTTAAAAATTTATGGTATTAAAAACTGCAACTCAATGAAAAAAGCTTTTGATGCCTTACAAGCAAAAGGTTTGAGTTACGAGTTTCACGATTATAAAAAACAAGGGATTGATACCGAAACCCTAAAAATCTGGTTAAAAGAAATTGGACAAGATACCGTTCTCAACAAGAAAGGCACCACGTGGAGAAAACTATCTGAAGATGAACAGACTCGTGCATTAAGCAGTGAAGATCATCTTATTGAAGCTTTGATTGCTCAACCAAGCTTAATTAAACGACCAGTTCTACAGACCTCTAAAGGTTTTCTGGTCGGTTTTGATGAAACTGCTTATCAAAACTTAAATGCATAAAAAAACGAGCCAAATGGCTCGTTTTTTTATTTAAACTTTTAGTTCGCACGAATCCAAGTTTGGTTGCGACCCAATGCTGAAACACCAATATAGCCACGCAATTTAAGCTTTTTGCCGCCATCAGCCAACTCACCTTTTAATTTGTAAGTTTTGCCAGATTTCGGGTCTAAAATTGTACCGTTTTCATAACTGGTACCACCTACATTTTTTAGATTATGTACAATGGTCACACCTTTAAGCGGTTTGTTTTTGTACGGGCCTTCACATTTTGTACAAGAGTTTTCTTCACCTGGTGTCAAAATGTTTTGAATGGTTGCAGTTAAGGTTCCATCCTTCTGTTCCGTAAACTTTACTACGGCTTTGGGCTTATTGGTTTGGTCATCAATCGTTTTCCATACCGTTCCGTTTAGTGGGTCAGCCGCATTGGCAAATGCAGCCATACCAACAAGTCCTAAAGCTAAAGCAATCTTTTTCATTTTTGTAATATCCTTGGGTCTTTCAAGACTTCAGTATTCAAAACTCGCAACGATATTGCAATTTTTGAATGTGACTGTTTCGTGTAACCTTGTAACCTTGAAAAATAAAATTTATAGGGAAACAAGTTATTAACATAAGCGGATACTATATGAATATACCAAGCGTTTTAAAATATTATTTAACAGAAACATTTCTTAAAACAGCAATTCGCAAACCAAGCCAGTTGAATTTACCTCCAACTGCCCTGCGTCCTATGCTTGAACAACTTTGCCGAGCATTTCCAAAACAAAAAAATGTAACTGTTCGTCCGATCCGACTTGCGGGTGTCAAAGGTGAAGAGATTAAAGCTCAGGATTCAGCAACCCAGCTTATTTTTCACATTCACGGCGGCGCTTTTTTTCTTGGCAGTGTCAAAACACATCATGCATTTATGACGGATTTAGCTGCCCGTACTCAAATGCAAATTATTCATGTGGACTATCCGCTTGCTCCCGAGCATCCATATCCTGAAGCGATCGAAGCATTATATGACGTATATCAATCTTTATTAGTTCAGGGTATCCAACCCAAAGATATTATTTTATCGGGTGACTCATGTGGGGCCAATTTAGCTTTGGCACTTTGCTTACGCTTAAAAGAACAACCTGAACTCATGCCAAGCGGTCTGATTTTATTGTCACCTTTTTTAGACTTAACCCTAACCAGCGAGTCTTTAAGATTTAACCAAAAACATGATGCCCTACTTTCTCTTGAAGCCCTCCAAATTGGTATTCAACATTATATTGGCAATTATATTGCAGCAGATGACCCGCGTGTTTCGCCCATTTTTGATAACTTAGAAGGTTTACCGCCAACATTAGTTCAGGTCGGTTCAAAAGAAATTTTATTAGACGATGCAAAACGCTTTAGAGAAAAAGCTGAAGAAGCGGGTGTCGAAGTACATTTTAAGCTTTACACAGGTATGTGGCATAACTTTCAAATGTTTAATGCGTGGTTCGATGAGGCAAAACATGCAATGGCAGATATTGCTGAATTTGCTCATGAACTTGATAAAACTTAATTAAAATAAATGAAGTGATGAGTGTGAAATACTTCTCACTTCATATTATTTATAAAAACCTTAATCTTAAGGTTTAATGAATAAATCATGATATGTTTAGGTTATGAATCATTCCAACTCTCCCACTTTAGGATGATCTAAAAAAGACATCTCTATTTAGGAGTTCCTTTATTATTATGAAAATTCGTTTAATCACTCATCCTATAAATAAAATAAAACAGGTGGTTCTCGAATTCATCCATAACAATCATATTATTAACTGGACGCCCTTACAAAAAAGCGCACTGATGCTTGTACTCGCCTGCGCAATGAATTTCAGTTGGATTTTATGGAAAGGCTATATTTTAATAACGCCCAGTATTTGGCAATGGGCAAACTTGCCTTTAGTAGAGTCACAGCTCTGGCTGAATTTATTGACTTTATTTTTATTAGCATTACTGATTATTCCGTGTTATCGCTACAAAGACCAAGACTGGGCACAAAGAATTATTCCTCTTATTAGCGTACAAGTCTTTATGCTCATGCTGTGCCATGATGGATATTTAATTGGTAGCATCAGCCCTGCCACAATGGTCGGTTATGTCGGCACCATTGGTGTAGGTCTGGTTTTATTTGAAAGAAAAATTGTTTATAGCGCTTTTATACCAGCAACAATTATTTTAGCCGTATGTACTTATTTAAGTATGAATGGGGTTATACCCTACGCTCCACTATTTAACTTCACGGCAATCCGACATGCTCAAACCAATCCTTTTTGGTTAGGGAGTATGCTGTTTTTTATTATGCCGATTTTAGTCGCCTGTTTTATTTTATTTGAAATATTGCTGACCCAATGGCGCCAACGAGAAACTTATATTCAACGTTTAAGCCAAATCGACCCCTTAACTAATGTATTAAATAGACGTAGTTTAAATACCCATCTGGAAGCACTTCACGAACAACAATTCGATTATGCTTTAGTACTTCTCGACATAGATCATTTTAAAAAAATTAATGATGTATATGGACATCATCAGGGCGATCAGGTCCTGATTAAAATTGCTCAATGTCTTTCTGAGAACTTACGTAATGAAGACATTATTGGTCGATTTGGTGGAGAGGAATTTATTTTAGTACTTCCGCATACTGATATTATTCAAGCGGAAAAAATTGCAGAGCGTTGCCGGCTTGCCTTACAAGAGTTATCTATTTTCAACAATCAAAATATCCAGATTCATGTAAGTGCAAGCTTTGGAATTAGCTGTTCCGCTTTTGCAAACGATCCATACCTCGTCATTCGGCAGGCAGATGAAGCGCTTTATGCGGTAAAAGCTTCAGGGCGCAATCAAGTGCGCACTTTTCACCAATTACCACATATAGAGTCCATTTAACTATTTAGCTTTCGATAAGCTTGCAAGCTGTTGCAATAGCTCTTGTTGGCTAAATGCACCAGTTAAACGTAAAGAACGAATTTCTTGTTGATGCTTATTTAAAAACAGATAAGTCGGTGGCCCAAGAATATTCCACTGCTTGAGTAGAGCTTCATGTGACTGGTCATAATGACTCAAATCAAGCTTAATGAGATAGTACGGCGCAAGAGCTGACTGAACTTCTGGTGCTTTTAAAATACGATGCTCAATAGGCTGGCAAGCCACACACCAATCTGCATAGACATCAACCACAATAGCCCGATCAGTAGGGGCTGCTGCTAAAATTTTTTGAAAGTCCGCAGCTGTTTTCGCAACGTGCCATTCAGCCATGTGCTCGGAACTTTGCAAACTGCGATTTTGAATATGCTGATACTGGTTATAGGCAACAAACGGAGTAACCAATAAAAGTAGGAGTGCATAGAGCCACTGTAACTGCCCTTTTTTCCAAAAGAACTGATAAAGTGCGTAGGCAATAAAAGCCAGCCCTAGCAATAAACTAAGCACTTGCATGCCCCAATCTGGCAATAAAGGGCGAATAAAATAAAGACTTAATCCCAACATCAGAAAAGCAAAAATCACTTTAATCTGATGCATCCAGTCGCCTGCTTTAGGTAAAAATCTTGCACCTAAAACACTCGCGATGAGTAAAGGAATTCCCATTCCAAAGCCTAGACAAAATAAAAGCAAAGCACCTTGCCATTGGTTTTGAGTTTGAGAAATAAATAATAAAGTTCCAGCCAAAGGTGCGGTCATACATGGACCAACCAAGAGCGCAGAAACCACGCCCATAACACCCGCACCAACCAAAGTACCGCCTTGTTGCATAGACTGAATACGATCAAGTCGATTTAACCATGTTTGCGGTAAACGAAGCTCAAACAGTCCAAACAGGTTCAATGCAAAAACTACAAACAGTAAACTAAACGCGATAAGCGTAGCAGGCTGTTGTAGCCAACGTTGGAAATTTAGCCCTGCTGAAGAAGCGATTAAACCTAGACCCGCATAAACCAATGCCATACTACATACAAAGGTAAGCGCAATCGTCCACGCTTTTAAGCCTTTATGCTCTCGAATAATTAATGAAGTTAAAATCGGCAGCATTGGTAAAGAGCATGGCGTGAATGCGAGCAGCATGCCTAAGCCTAAAAATAATAAAACACCATACCAAAGCGAGTGTTCAATGAGTTTCGCCGACCAGATCTGATCTTCTGCAATTTGTGGAGTAGTCGCGTCTGTTTTAGTTTCTGAACTTGTTTGATTAGTTAAAGTTTCTTGAGACGCTGCTTGTGTATTTGCCAAATCTAATAAGCGTTTCGGCGCTGTTCCTGCTTGGTTTTGCACACCAACCAAACCATCTGCATCGGTTTGAAACTCAATGGTTTGTGGCGGATAACAAATACGGTCTTTGGCACAGCCCTGCCAAGTTACAGTGTAGTGCTCTGAAGGCTTGGTCTTAATTTGAAAATTGACTTGATGATAATAAACCTGACTTTGCCCATAGTTTTCATCATATTGAGAAACGGCTTTAGGTAAATTTAAAGCTAAAGGTTGAGTACCCTGCTGTACAGTAAATTTATGCTGATACAAATAATAATTCGGCTGAATCTGCCACGATAATTTCGCAGTATGCGATTGTGGCGACTCAACCGAAAATGAAAAAGCCTGTTCTGGTGAAAGTAGCTTATCTTCTGCAAAAACAAACTGGCTCAATACAAAACTAGCAGCTGCTAGAAAATAAATAATTCCCTGAGAAATAAGCTTTTTCATTAACATCAATCAAGTTGGTTTTATCAGAATAAGAATGCCATACCCAAGCCACCATGGTAGCCTTTATCTTGACCCTCTAAATCGACACCTACACTTGCATCAAGTTGAGTACGTTTATTAACTGCATACACTAAGCCTGTACCTAAACCATATTGGTAGTCTTGGCTTTCAGCTTTACGGTAAACAAATTCAGAATAACCAGAAAGCTTGCCGGCAATTTTATAGTTGATTGTTGGAATGGCCGTTACAGCCCAGTTGCTGTTTTGCACTTCGTAACGCATCGTAATTGCAGTATTGATCAAATCATCATACTGGTACGCTACTGCTGAGCTCAGGCTATAAATGTCGTCATGTGCGGTAAACTCATCATTACCCGTTGCAATGAGCGCTTGAGCCAACACAGCCATTGTTAAATTTTCATCATTTAAATCAATCGCTTTTTTTAAGCCGATGCTTACATCACCTAAACCAGAAGTATCTGTTTTTTTACCAGCACGTTTGGTTTGAGTCCAACCCGGACCTTGCCAACCTAATTGTAATTCTAAGTCTTTAGCCAAACCTGTACGGAATAACATATCGCCATGTACAGTTACGGTTTTTTCTTTCACGCCATCAACAGTTGATTCTGTATAAGTTGCACTTGGTAAACCTTGTTCCCAAGCTAACTGCCCCACTGGAGTAATACCTGTTCCAAAGCCTGAACCTGGACGGTCAAACGAGAACTCTGCGGCAAAAGTACTTCCTGCAGCAACAGTGGTCAGAGCAAAAGTTAAAATTTGAAATGTTCTCATTCTATATTCCAATCAAGTAGTTAGTTCTTTTGACATTTTTGCTCCATGATGGCGCAATAACTCTAGTGTTTCACGCTCTTCTTGAAGCGCTTCTGACCAATCTATTTCATCAAAATCACAATCAAAGAACAACTGACTGATTGAAGATAAAATGGTGAGTCCTTCTTCATCACGTGTGTTTGGATCAACTTTTTCATCAAGTAAACGTTGAACCGCTGGTGCGCATGCCGAACTTGCTGCATCCCATAGTGGGCCATAAAATTCTTCTGCATCCCAAAGATGAACATTTGCCTTAGCCTGAATTAAGGCTTCAAGGATATCGAGATAAACTTGTAATGATTGTTGCTTTTCTTCTTTTGATAAGGGAGTACCAGCTTCATAAGCTTCTGAGACGTCTTCCCACCATTTAAAAATTCCATCACAAATAATTGATACGGGTGGCCCTTGTTCCGGATCGATGAAATTCGGATCAAGCCCCTCAGCAAGTAATTTTTGTACTTGCGTAAGTTCTAATTCTTCTATGGCTTTAATTAAAGCCTGCTGCTGGGTGGTTAACATGACCATCTCTCAAAAATATATTAGCGCTATTATGCCTAATCTCTGATGAAGATTTTAGAGGTCAATGCTATTGCATTGCAAACCAAAAGTTGTGAAGAGTTTTTATCCGTCTTTTTATGCTCCATAAAAAAAGCCCCGAAGGGCTTTTTAGCATTTTTTTAAGCTTCATCATCAATGAGTTCTGGTTGACCACCTCTCGGGTGCTCTTTTTTCTCAAAGGTATGTTCAAGACTACGTTTTAATTTTTCAATCGCGCCATGAATTGAGGCATCAATATTTCCTGCTTTATGGTGCACTGCAACTGGTTTCAAGCCAGCAGGACGTGCTTCGATCATACAGTGGATATCTTTATCGCCACCTTTGTCCCCATTTTCATCACTAAAATGAACCGAGAAATGCGTAATACGTTCGCTATGACGTTGGAATTCTTGAGTAAGTTCTGCACGTACATAAGTAATTAAACGTTCACTATTATGGATGTTTTTATCTGTGCGGATTTCAATATTCATAAATACCATCCTCTCTTTCTTACTGTGGATCTTTTCTATGCAAAACTTTTTTATGTTGGCATGTTTTAAGCATGCATGAACTGACTTCAATTGTACATTTTGATGGTGTAATGGTTTGTTATCTCCTGACTTAAACGTACTGCTTTTAATTTATTTTGAAGATCTTCATACCTTCAATATCAGTCCATCTATAAAAATATGCAAGCTGATTTTTTAAATTTTTATGAAAAATTGAACAAAAGGAGAGCAATTGTGACCGAATCTTATCTATCTGGAGCAGAACTTATTGAGCAGATTCAAAAGTCTCCTTATTCACGTGATTTAATCGGTTATCACGGTCAGCCTCCACAGGTGAAATGGCCTAACAATGCTAAGGTTGCCGTGCAATTTGTCCTGAATTATGAAGAAGGTGGCGAAAAGCATATTGAGCATGGTGATGAGGGTTCAGAGCAGTTTTTATCAGAAATTATTGGTGCTGCAAGCTATCCAGCCAAGCATATGTCGATGGACTCTATGTACGAATATGGTTCACGTGCTGGTTTTTGGCGCATCCATAGTGAGTTCCAACGGCGCAAGCTTCCAATGACTATTTTCGGCGTTGCCATGGCGCTGGCTCGCAACCCATATATTGTCGAAGCGATTAAGCAAGCTGATTATGACGTGGTCTCGCATGGCTACCGCTGGCTTCACTATCAAGACACCGACATTGAAGTCGAAAAACAGCATATGAAACAAGCCTTATCAGTTTTAGAAAACTTGTTTGGAAATAAAACTATAGGTTGGTACACCGGGCGCGATAGTCCCAATACCCGTCAGTTACTCGCAGAGTTCCCACAAATACAATATGACTCAGATTATTATGGCGATGACCTGCCTTTTTGGACAACGCTGACCAATGCGGCTGGTGCATCACGTCCTCACTTAATTATTCCTTATACGCTCGAATGCAACGATATGAAATTCTGTTCACCGGGTGGATTTAATAGTTCAGAACAGTTTTTTCAATATTTAAAAGATAGTTTTGATGTGTTGTACGCAGAAGGTGAAACTGCACCAAAAATGATGTCGATTGGAATGCACTGCCGTATTTTAGGGCGTCCGGGTCGTTTTAAAGCCTTACAAAAATTCCTCGACTATATTGAAATGCATGATCGGGTCTGGGTGTGTCGCCGTCAGGATATTGCCGAACATTGGTATAAAAATCACATAACTCGATAGTTGGTTATTAATTTTGCAAATTCATTAGCGAAATATTAACCACTCTTGGCACTGTTATTGCTAAAACTCTATATCAACAACAATGAGTTTAGGAATAACAGTGTTTTTAGCCGAGTTTAATCAAGCCCCACCCGACCAACTAAAGACTCTGTTAAACAACTGCGTCCATATTCCTGCTTGGGCTGAAAAAATTATTTCAGAACGGCCCTACTCATCGACCTCAGTTCTTTTAGGGCATGCAGAACAATTAAGCCACACGTGGTCATGGCAAGAAATACAAACAGCTTTAGCCACCCATCCAAAAATTGGGGAACGACAGGCAAAAAAACAGCTTAATGCAAAAGAACAAAATTTTTCAGCTCAAGAGCAAGCTGGCATTTCCTTAGATGAACAAACACAACAAGCTCTGCTACAAGGCAATCTCGATTATGAACAGAAGTTTGGCTTTATTTTTTTAATTAAAGCAGCGGGCCTTAGTAGCAACGAGATTTTAAAAAAACTTAATCAACGTCTTCAAAACAACTTAGCTATAGAAAAAGTCATTGTACACGAGCAACTCGCAGCAATTGCTCTATTACGTCTATCTCAGGAAGTACACGCATGATCAGCACTCATATTTTAGATACAAATTTAGGTAAACCCGCTGCACAGGTAGAAGTGAAGTTGTTCCATGCAGCAACTCATGAACTGATTGCGACCGCAACCACCAACCTAGATGGGCGCGTGAGTGATTTTGGAATAAAAAACTTAGGTGAAGGTGCTTATCAACTTGAATTTGAAGTTGCGCCTTATTTTTCATCGCAGCAAGTCAAAACTTTTTTCCCACGTGTTTGTATACAATTTTTCATAGAAGACATCAATCAGCATTACCACATTCCATTACTCATCAGTCCGTTTGCTTACTCCACTTATCGCGGCAGTTAACTGAAATAAAATAGGAGAAAAATATGAATCATCGACAAAAGAATGCGATTTCTCCAGAGCATGAATATTTAGGAATTTCCAAAAGTTTTGCTTACGGTTTGCAGCATGTGCTTACCATGTATGGTGGCATTGTGGCTCCGCCCCTCATTATCGGAACAGCTGCTGGTTTAAGCTCGGCACAAGTGGGAATGCTCATTGCAGCCGCCCTATTTGTCGGCGGATTAGCAACACTCATACAGACCATCGGAACCAAATATCTAGGTGCAAAATTACCTCTGGTACAGGGTGTGTCTTTTGCGGGTGTGGCAACTATGGTGGCCATTATCACCACGGGCGGTGGTTTGCCTGCTGTCTATGGCGCGGTGATTGTAGCTTCTCTAATTGGACTTTGCCTTGCACCCTACTTTTCAAAAATCATTCGTTTTTTCCCACCTGTTGTGACGGGATGCGTTATCACAACTATTGGGCTATCGTTGTTACCCGTTGCAATTCGCTGGATGATGGGTGGCAACGATAAAGCACCGAACTGGGGAAGCGTCGAGAATATCTCTTTAGCTTTGCTGACTTTAGGCATTGTGATTGTTTTAAACATGCTGCCACAAGCCAGTATTCGTCGTTTATCCATATTATTAGCGATCGTGGCTGGTACCATACTGGCCTACTTCATGGGCTTTGGTGACTTCAGTCAGGTCAGCTCAGGTGCATGGCTGCAATTTCCACATTTATTTGCATTTGGTTTACCTACATTTGAACTGAGTGCCATTTTATCAATGTTGATTGTGACCTTAGTAATTATGACGGAAACCACAGCTGACATTATTGCTGTCGGAGACATTGTAGGAACTGAAGTCGATTCAAAACGTATTGCCAATGGCGTTCGTGCAGATATGTTCTCAAGTGCTATGGCACCGATCTTTGGTTCATTCATGCAAAGTGCTTTTGCACAAAATGTAGGGCTGGTAGCAATTACAGGTATCAAAAGCCGATTTGTTGTAGCAGCAGGTGGTGTCATTCTGATTATTTTAGGTCTACTACCTGTTATGGGTCGCCTTATTGCCGCAATTCCTATGCCTGTACTTGGTGGTGCAGGTTTGGTCTTGTTTGGGTCGGTTGCGGCGAGCGGAATCCGCACTTTGGCAAAAATTAATTATAACGATCAGAAAAATTTAATTATTGTCGCGACTGCTTTATCGGCAGGAATGATCCCAATTATTAACCATGAGTTTTATGCACATTTTCCAGTTTGGGTACAAACTTTGTTCCATTCAGGTATTAGTTCAACTTGTATTTTTGCTATCTTATTGAATTTATTATTTAATCATTTGCCTTCATTTCGTAGCTCATCTACCCCGCATTTAAGCCAAACCATAAACACTAGAAATACACATTAATAAATTAGTTTTTAGCGCCCCACTTCGGTGGGACTTTTTTTAACCGTTGATCAAATTTGGCTTCATTTTTGCTTAAGACCCTGTATCCTTAGCGTGCTTTATTTGGGGGGAGATCATTTAAATGCAATTAAAGCAACTTGCGGCTACTTGTGCCTTGTTATCTGCAACTGCCATGGTTCAGGCAAAACCAATTTGGCAAGATTTTAGCGTAACTGGTCTTTATGGTGAAAACTATGAAGTTGTAGACGCAAAAGAAACCACCATCACTTTGGAATATGCAGCAAAAGTTAAATATGCTGATGTGTTTTTCTTTATGGACCGCATGCGCGGTGAAGATGATCATAAAAGTACATATTTTGAGTTATCACCACGTTTAAGCTTGGGCGAAGTATCTGGCAAAAAATTGGCTTATGGTCCAATTAAAGATGTGCTCATTAGTACCACTTGGGAAAGTAACAGCGAAAATGGCAATAACTTCGATAACTTCTTATATGGTTTTGCTGTTGATTTAGATATTCCATATTTTAAATATGCGAATTTAAACTTCTACCGTGCAAACAATGAGAAAACTGACGACGATTATCAAATGACGTTCGTTTATGGTATTCCATTTAATATTGCATCTGAAGAATTCTTGGTTGATGGCTTCTTAGATTGGTCAACTGCTGAGGGCGACCATGCCAGCGAGTTAAACTGGACAACTCAATGGAAATGGAATGTAGGTAAACACATTTCTCCTGACACACGTCTATACCTCGGTATTGAGCACTCTGTGTGGAATAATAAATTTGGTTTACAAGGCCGAGACGAAAATAACGTCAGTGCTTTGGTTAAATACCACTTCTAAAATTTTTATTTAGAAGATTAAACAGCAAGGAAAAACGCCTTGCTGTTTTTGTTTTAGTCGAGTGGATTACCGACAATATTACTAATAATCCCCTGCATAATATGTCCGCCTTGTTCACGGCGTAATTCCGCATACCACGCTTGGGTAACTGTTTCATCTTTCATATGGGTCACATCACAACGTTTACGAGCACGAAGCACCAATTCATTGGCACGTTCATTACGTTTGTTTTGATAGCGACGTAAAGCATCCTCTAGTCCCAAAGTATTAATTTGCAAAGAACGCGCTAAATAAATCGCATCCTCCATGGCTTGGCAGCCACCTTGTCCAATATCAGGTGTCGTGCTGTGTGCAGCATCACCTAAAATCACTACTCGACCTTTATAAAACTGAGTAAACGGTTCAATGTCATGGATTTCTACCCGATTGGTCTTTTGTGGGTCTAAACGTTCAATGAGTTGCTGTACTGGTAAACACCAATCAGCAAAATATTGTTTTAAAAGTTTTTTATAGTCATCTCGATTATTGTCTAATCCTGCTGGCAAAGGTACATCTAAAAAGAAGTAAAACTTACCATTTGCAACGGGCATCAGAGACGCACGCTTGCCTTCCCCCACATAAGTCGTCCATTGCTGGGCTGGCGCTAAATCTTCAGAGATTTCAACCAAGCCATTCCAGTTCACATAACCTGCATAACGGCGCTGTACTTGATGACCCAGCACATAGGCACGAGTCAGTGAATGAGTACCATCCGCCCCAATTAATAAGTCAGCCTGCGTTGAACTACCATCTGCAAAATGCACCTCGACATAATCGGTCTTGTCTTCAAGGCTCACCATTTTTTTGCCTAGATAAATCTGGTCTCGACCAAACTCATCCATCAGCATATTTTGTAAATCGGCACGTGCAACAGGATAAGGTCTTTGGCCTACTTCTTCGATTAATGGCAGTAAACTGAATTGTGTCATCACATCTCCAGTTAAACCATCCACATAGGCCAAATCATCCATTTGTCCACCAAGTTTGGCGATTTTGTCAGTTAATCCCAGATAGTTCAGACATTTCACACCATTTGACCACAGCGAAATTGCCGCGCCGACAGGAAGAATTTTTTCAGTTTGTTCAAAAATGCGAACTTGGTGACCAAATTTCTTTAATGCAATGCCTGTGGTTAGACCTCCCATTCCCGCACCAATAATCACCACATTCATAACACTCTCCTATAGATATTCACCTATAGGGTGCTTATGCTAAAAACATGCCATCGTTCAAAATTTATTTAGCTTTTCCACAAAACTGGCATACACCATGCTTATATATTTACGTGTAAAACTCGTCTCAGCACACTCCGTGTTGGCGCAGTTTTAAATGAAAAATCATGTTTTTAACAAGAAATACGGATACTCCATTATGGCAACATTGCATGCTCCAGCTTTTGAACTTCCTGAGATTTTGAATACCAAAACCAATTTGGCCGATGCCCGAATTGGTGCACAAGTCATTGAGTGTTCAGATGATTTCTTTGCAGAAGCAAAACGTATGCTGCAATTTGAAGCACCTATTTTTGTTGAAGATAAATTTGATGATAACGGCAAATGGATGGATGGTTGGGAGACCCGTCGTAAGCGTCACGCGGGCTATGACTGGTGTATTGTAAAGCTAGGAGTAAGTGGAAAAATCACTGCACTTGATATCGATACCAGCTTTTTTACAGGAAATTATCCTGCATCTGCCTCATTAGAAGCGTGTTATGCACCAAATGGTGACCTTACAGGGGCAAAATGGGAAAATGTTTTAAGTAATACTGAACTCGGCCCAAGTCAGCATCATATTTTTATGGTCAATAATGATGCACTTTTCACCCATATACGCCTCAATATTTTCCCAGATGGTGGTGTTGCCCGTTTACGTGTTTATGGGGATGTTCATATTCAGGTGACTGATAGTGAGCAAACGCTTGATTTATTGGCCCTAGAAAATGGTGGTCGCGTAATTGCCTATAGTGATGCGCATTTTGGACATCCACGTAATTTGATTAACCCCGGTCGTGGCGTCAACATGGGCGATGGCTGGGAAACCAAACGCCGCCGTGCACCGGGTTATGACTGGTGTATTCTTGCACTGGGTAAAAGCGGAAAAATTGAAAAGCTTGAAATTGATACGGCGCACTTTAAAGGCAATTTCCCTGCCCAAGTATCCATACAAGCGGTTTACCTTGAAAATGCAACCGACGCTCAGTTAATTCCTCAAAGTATGTTTTGGTCTTACTTACTCGAAGCACAGCCTATGCAAATGGACCATATTCATGAATATGTGAATGAAATTTTACAGCATGAAAAGATCTCTCATATCCGTATTAACATGATTCCAGATGGCGGTATTAGCCGTGTTCGTTTATGGGGGAAAATTGCCAAGTCATGATCATAAATACTGTTCAAATTCAGCCCTTGACCATTGAGAACTTTCAGCCCTTCGGAGAAGTCATTTGTTGTGATGGGCATGATTTTTTTCATATTAATGATGCCCACACTGAGCGCTACCATGCACTCGTTGAAACTGAAATTGAGGGCGAAGCAAAAGCAGGGATCAGTATTTTCCGTAATATTAAGGCCAGCGTATTACCTCTGGAAATTTCAATGCTAGAGCGCCATCCAAAGGGTTCTCAGGCATTTATTCCATTACAGCAACAAAAGTTTTTAATTATTGTCGCGCCCGCTTTAGACGAGAATACTCCTGATATTTCAAAGCTCTGTGCTTTCGTTTCAAATGGAAAGCAAAGTATTAATTATCGGGCAGGTACATGGCATCATCCGTTGCTTACCTTTGAAGCGCCGAGTGATTTTGCGGTAGTAGATCAAATTGGAAGTGGTGCAAATTGTGATGTTTTTCAATTTCCACTCGCTATAAAAATTACGACTTAAATTAAAATAGACAGATCTGTCTATTTTTAATTTAATGGCCGAAATACCAATAGCAGCAACTGTTGTAATGATTACCTAAAATTTAGGTTTATATAAAAAATCCCCGTCTATTGAGCGGGGATTTTTTCACACCTTTTTAGACAGTGATATCAGCTAAGTTACCTTTCTGCTCAAGCCACTGCTTACGATCTGCCGATCGTTTTTTTGCAAGCAATTTATCGAGTAAACCTGCTGTTAGATGAACATCATCTAAATCAAGCTGTACCAAACGACGAGTGTTTGGATCCATCGTTGTTTCACGAAGCTGAATCGCGTTCATTTCACCCAATCCTTTGAATCGGGTAATTTGCGGATTACGATTGCCTTTAACATTTTTCAAAATGCCTTCAAGCTCATCATCATCAAGCGCGTAATAAACATCCTTACCAATGTCGATACGGAACAATGGCGGCATCGCCACAAATAAATGACCTTCTTCAACCAATGCTGGAAAATGCTTAACGAATAAAGCACAAAGCAAAGTCGCAATGTGTAAACCATCCGAGTCGGCATCGGCTAAAATACAGATTTTGCCATAGCGTAGTTCTGACAAATCATCACTGCCCGGATCTACACCAATGGCAATCGCAATGTCGTGAACTTCTTGAGAAGCGAGTACTTCATCTGAAGAGACTTCCCATGTGTTTAAAATTTTCCCACGAATTGGCATGATGGCCTGAAAGTTTTTATTACGCGCCTGCTTGGCACTACCACCCGCCGAGTCACCCTCGACAATGAATAGCTCACTTTCTTCACGCGTTTGGCCGACACAGTCTGCCAACTTACCCGGTAAAGCTGGGCCAGAAACAATCTTTTTACGCTCAACCTTTTTCGCGGCTTTTAAACGACGACCTGCTTTAGAAATCGCCATTTCTGCCAATTGCATAGCAATTTCAGCATGCTGATTTAGCCAGAGTGCAAAGGCATCTTTAGCAATATTTAAAACAATATTTGATGCTTCACGACTTGAAAGACGCTCTTTGGTTTGACCAGAGAATTGTGGTTCTTGGAACTTGAGCGACAAGATATAGTTCACGCCATCCCAAACATCTTCTGCCGAAAGTTTAAGATTACGCGGTAACAAGTTACGCAATTCACAGAACTCACGTAACGCCTCGGTCACGCCTGAACGTAAACCGTTCACATGCGTACCGCCTTGTGCGGTCGGAATCAGGTTGACGTAACTTTCTTGAACCTGCTCACCGCCTTCTACATTCCAGCAAATCGCAAATTCACAGGCTGCACGATCTGCTTGCCCACTGCTTACAAATGCAGGATTTGGCAAAATTTCGCGGTCTTGCAATTCATCCATCAAATAATCGACAAGGCCATTTTCAAATTGCCATTCGATTTTTTCATCGTTAATTTGATCGATATAAGTAATTTTTAAACCAGCTGCTAAAACAGCTTTCGCTTTTAAATTATGTTTGAGTGCTTTTAATGCAAATTTTGGATTATCAAAATATTTAGCTTCAGGCCAGAAACGTACCGTAGTTCCTGTCGCGCGTTTAGGTGCTTTACCTTCTAGCACTGCCAAAGGCGCAACAGGTTCACCTTGCTCAAAGGCCATCTGGTATAAATTACCCTGGCGCTGAACTTCGACCTCAACACGTGTTGATAAAGCGTTTACAACCGAAATCCCCACACCATGCAAACCACCTGAAAACTGGTAATTATCGGTACTGAACTTACCACCAGCATGTAGCTTGGTTAAAATGATTTCGATACCACTTTGGCCATATTCAGGATGAATATCGACTGGCATACCACGGCCATTATCTTCAACCGACAACGAACCATCTTTATAAACCGTGACACAGATTTTGTCGGCATGACCAGCTAATGCTTCATCGACAGCATTATCAATAACTTCTTGGGCTAAATGGTTTGGACGAGAAGTGTCGGTATACATCCCCGGACGACGACGAACAGGGTCTAAACCGGAAAGAACTTCAAGCGATTGAGCCGTATATTGTGTCACGTTGTACGTTTTCCTTATTTGATGGTGTGCGCAAAGAATTCGATCACTAAGGGTAATTTTTCTTCAAAATCTTCCATGGCATGATTGCCATGAGCATCCGTCAAAATCAATGAGGATGGTGTTGCAGCACTATAATAGCGTTGTGCTTGACGATAATCCAAAATTTCGTCGCCTTGTTGCAATAAGACGAGTATTTTGTCGGCATTTTCAGGTTGTTTCAGTTCCAGTTGTTCTAACTGTCGTAACTGAACATGATCAATTGACCATTGATCATTCACCTTATAAGGCATGCTTTCAACTTGAAATAACTTATCAAACAACTTCCATGGTTGCATAGCAGGGTTAATCAGTACAGCCGGAATATTATATTTCGCGACAAAATATGTCGCAAAAAACCCGCCGAGGCTACTGCCGACTAAAGCCACATCTTGTAAAGACTCTATCAGCTCTGAAACTTGCGCTACAACCTGATCTGGAGATCTATTTAAATCTGGCAAATGCACATTTATGCCCAATTCGCTACAATACTGCTTAAGGCTCAGCCCTTTAATCGAAGAAGAGCTGCTATTAAAGCCATGGAGGTAGATAATATTCATATATTTCCCTCTTAAATTGAGAATAAACTCACATTTTTGTTCTCAGTTTGTATATAAAAACACTATTGTCAGACAAGAAAAACGATTCAACTTACCATTCATCAGTATTTTAAAAACATGTGTTATTTAAACTACTAAGATGGAAACGTTAGCTGCCGTTCATAAAAAGTACAGCTTAAAACGTCGGTTATAACGTAAATGGGGAAAAGATATGCCGAGCTTAACACCGTTACATGAAACTTATTGTAAATGGGATCGTACGCCACCGAGTCAGGCCGACGTACTAGAAGGTTTAGCTCAACTGTTCAGCACCAGCTTAAATGGTGTACATGAATTAATACAAGTCATTAATATTGAAGTGTTAAAAAATGCTTTTGGTATTAGTGCCCAAAATGCGAATAATTTCCAAAAACGCCCTTCTGTGCAAAAGGTATATCAGTTTTCTTATGGTGCCTTACAAAAGTATGGACGTTATTTTTTAGCGCCCGGTTTGCGTCGTATTATTGAAAAATTCCCGACCCTTCACGAGAAACCATTAACACCAAGTCTTCATTTTTTGGTGGGCATTTTAAATGGTATTTTTGGAGACTATTTACTTAAACAACATAGTCCCCTTGCCTTACCCATGGTGCTATACGATCACTACGGTGCAATCCAACAAGGCGAACTTGCAGGACGTATTGTGATTTTGGTTCATGGTCTATGTATGAACCATCTGACTTGGTCAAATGCACACTATGGTGGCATTGGTGAGCGTCTGCTCGCGCAGCGTGATCACAACACCATGCTGTATTTAAACTACAACACAGGTCGCCGCATTTCAGCCAATGGCCGTAGTTTCTCTAACTTATTAGAAGATTTGGTACAACGTAATCCAAGAATTACCAGTATTGATATCATTGGTCATAGTATGGGTGGACTGGTTTCCCGTAGCGCACTGTTTTACGGCAAACAGAATATGTACCAATGGATTCATATGGTCGAGAACTTAGTCTGTATTGGTTCTCCACATCATGGTGCAGTACTTGAGCGCTTTGGCTTTGCTATACAAGATAAGCTCGGGGCATTCCCATTTGTTGGGTTACTGGGTCAACTGGTTAATATCCGTAGTAATGGTATTTTAGACCTACGCCACGGTAGCGTTCGTGACGATGACTGGGAATATATGGATGCCCGAATTGGCATGATGGATGACAACCGTGCTCCAGCTCCTCTACCTTCCCATATCAATACCTTTTTAGTGGCAGGAACACTCGAGTTTGAAAAGGTACGTAATAAAGCGCTTACCGTGATTGGCGACTATTTGGTGAGTGTGAAAAGTGCACTTGGCGAACATCCAAATCCACGTTTTCAGCTTAAAGTTCCAGACTCACATAAAGCCGTTTTTTATGGTTTAAATCACTTTGAAATTCAGTATCACTCGAGTGTTGCTGAACAGATTACTCGCTGGCTATATCCTCATGTGAATGATTATGTGCAAGACGGTATTCAAACTCATATTATTGATATGCCGAACTATACGCTTGAAGATTTAGAAGGAATTGTAGAGACGTAAAAAAGCTCAACTTTTGTTGGGCTTCTTCTAAATTGTATAGTTTACAATCATTTAAATCTGTCATAAGTTTTATATCTAGAAAGATTTTAAATCCTCGCAATTATTCTTTTTATTATTCACAAGCTTTCTTGATTATTTTATTAAAGTATAAACTATCACCATTTTTATCAACATCTGCTAACATTGCTACTAAATGTAGCTGTCCTTGCTCATCAAAATATGATCTTTCTTGAAATGAGTTATATATAGCAACATCGATTGGAACATTATTAAATTCTTTATTTTTTAAATCAACGATCATTTTTTTATTTTTATTAAACAATTTTCTAGCATAAATAAGATTCCGTTTAGAGTCACTTTCAATTAGACAATTATTATTTTTATCTAAAGCAATAAATTCTTTAGTCTGATCTTTTTCTGTTTTACTTATAAAAAAGTGATATTCACATGGTGAACCACAACTACCATAAACATGAAAAATATTTTCATTTACTTGGTCAACCGCAGGGTATCTCATGTCTCTTAAAATAAAATTAGTTTGATTATCAGTGTTTTTTACGATATCACAATACTCCTGATCATGCCCTTTACATTTCAATTCAACATTAAATGTATCTTTTGCATAGATGGTCGAACCAATAATAAATCCACAAAAGGTAAGAGCCAATATAGTTAGCTTCTTAATATTAAAAAGGTAAAATTTTATAATTTTATTTTTTAAATCTTTAAGTATGTTTATACTTTTCTCTACAACCATGAACACTAATCTCTTAATCATCAAAAGACTCAATTTTCCAACCAAAAATTAATTCTGATACTTTTTTTTAACACTTACACTAGGCCTAAAAGAAAATTAGTATTTCTATCAATTAAAGGCACTAAATAAATTATTTCTTATCACCACCACAAGGATTTTTTATTTTCTTTTTAACCAATATTTCCCCATAATCATTTGCAATTAAATTTAAACTACCATCAGGTGAGAAAAAACTCTCCTCCTTAAAATAACTATAATAATCAAACCTTTGTAATAACCCATTAAATTCTTTGGTTTTTAAATCGACAATTTTTCTAGGCTTATTTGTAAACAATTTTCTAGCATAAATAACTTTTTTCTGACTATCACTTTCAATTAAACAATTATTTTTATTATCAATAGCAATAAATTCGTCTGTGGCATCCTCTTTATTTTGACTATAGAAAAGCGTAACTAAACACGGAGACCCACAAGATGTTTTTACTTTATATAAGTTTTGGTTTATTTTTGAAATATTTAAAAGTTTGACACCTTTTATAACTATTTCATTCTGAGCATTTACAGTTCTCACAATGTCACAACTAGAATTATATTCATCCTTACACTTTGCAGAAACTACAAAAGTATCATCATTTGCATATATAT
>NZ_JBIUCP010000119.1:0-585 GCF_044538765.1 Acinetobacter sp. ABJ-A23_2 | reverse complement strand
GCCACTGTTGCTGCATATCCAGTTTGGCTTGCGTTGCAATCAGGCCTGACTGGTTATCAATCCCTTGTGCCTTTAATGTCAGGTCCTGACTAGACTGAAGCTTGCCTTGCTGGTTACTTAACACCCCTGTACCGGCATCAATATTCACAGTACCTTCAACACTGCCAATCTGCCCTGCATTGTTCGTCAGACTCTGACTGCTCAGCTGTAACGCCTTGTTCGCAATGATCTGGCCTGAACTGTTATCAATGTCCTGACCTGCCGTCACCTCTATCGAACCCTGGGCATTGATCAAACCGGACTGGGTCTTTAACTGGCCTGCCTGAACCTTGATATCTTTACCTGACTGTAAAGAACCTGACTGGTTGCTCAATACCCCTGTACCAGCATTTAGTACCAGCTGATCCTTAATGCTCGCGATCTGCCCCTGATTGTTATTCAGCCCTAGGCTTTGTATTTGTACCGCATTATTGGCAACGATCTGGCCTGCTGTGTTATTCACCTGCTGACGCGATTGAAGATCAATTCCATCTTCTGAACTGATTAATCCTGACTGGCTATTTACCTGATCAGCATTAAGCTTAA
>NZ_JBIUCP010000118.1:0-680 GCF_044538765.1 Acinetobacter sp. ABJ-A23_2 | reverse complement strand
ATTGAGAATACGTCTTCGATTGGCATTAAGAATGCTTTGTCGATAGCACGTTCTGGTTCTGGGATGTAAGAGTCAAGAGCTGCTACAAGAGCAAGAACTGATTCTTCACCGTAAGGACCTGCTTCACCGTTAAGAGCAGCAAGAGCTGAACCACGGATTACTGGAGTGTCATCACCTGGGAAGTCGTAAGTAGAAAGAAGTTCACGAACTTCCATTTCTACTAATTCAAGTAATTCTTCGTCGTCAACAAGGTCGCATTTGTTTAAGAATACGATGATGTAAGGTACACCAACCTGACGAGAAAGAAGGATGTGTTCACGAGTTTGTGGCATTGGACCGTCAGTCGCAGCACATACAAGGATCGCGCCGTCCATCTGAGCAGCACCAGTGATCATGTTTTTAACGTAATCGGCGTGGCCCGGGCAGTCAACGTGTGCGTAGTGACGAATTGGAGAATCGTATTCTACGTGTGAAGTATTAATTGTAATACCACGTGCTTTTTCTTCAGGTGCTGAGTCGATTTGTGAGTAATCTTTCGCTTCACCGCCGTAAGTTTTTGCACAAATAGTTGCAATCGCAGCAGTTAAAGTTGTTTTACCATGGTCAACGTGACCGATTGTACCCACGTTTACGTGTGGTTTATTACGTTCAAACTTGGCTTTAGCCATGATGATCTTCCT
>NZ_JBIUCP010000117.1:0-713 GCF_044538765.1 Acinetobacter sp. ABJ-A23_2 | reverse complement strand
ATATAACTATGATAGATCACATTGAATTAAAAGTAAGTAATTTAGATTTAGCTTATAATTTTTATACTTATCTATTAGAGAGTATAGGATACAAATGTTTAAAAAAACGAAAAGATGATAATGAAAATATAATTGCTTACGGTTTTGGAATGAATAATAGAGTTTATTTCTGGATAGCGAGTAGTTCAGAAGATGGTATCCGTAGTAAAGTACATCTTGCTTTTTCAGCTAAATCAAAAGATGAGGTTATTGCTTTTCATAAAATGGGCTTAGAAATTGGAGCCAAAGATAATGGAAAACCAGGATACCGCTTGAACTATAGTACTAATTATTATGCCTCTTTTCTTATTGATATAGATGGTAATAATATTGAAGCAGTTTTAAGAGAATAATTAACTCAGGTTTGTAAAATTCTTAATAAAAATAAATACCAGTATCGAACCAATAATTGTCACAAGATTATTACTTTTAATCTGCAACAAGATAAATATAAATATGAATGAAATAATAGCTGATAAAAAGTTCTTCTGTATTTCAGTTATAAAAAAATAGACTGACATAGGTATAAAAACACATATTGGTAAAACTTGCTCAATATTATCTAATGTTTCACTATTTAGTCTATTTTTTACAAATGCAGGTGCTATTCTGACAATAACACTTATAGAAAATAATATTACAACACCAATTAATAGTTTTGTATTCATTTAAAT
>NZ_JBIUCP010000116.1:0-824 GCF_044538765.1 Acinetobacter sp. ABJ-A23_2 | reverse complement strand
CATTTTTTATAGTTTATCATTTATTAAAATTTCGCTTCCACTAGAAGAACAAAATTTAAGCTTTTGTTTGTTCTATATATTTTAAATGAATAAGAAAGCAATATTCTATGAATAAGAATTCTAAGTAGTTAGCTTTAAATTGAACAGTTTTTCTTAAATTTTATATAGTAAGAGCATCACACCTTCAGCAAAGAAGAAAAATATATCGCTTAAGTATTTCTAAAGACTAAATGAAAAATGAAACCTAAAATTCCACCTACCATCGCAAAGCCCAATTGAACATATGCTTTGCCATACCAAGCAAGCCGATCTAATTGATAATTTCCGTCACTCACATTAACCATCCACATATTCTTGATATCCCAAGTATGGAACCCCTTAGGACGTTCTGCGAAAAAATCAAGAATGGGAGTAAAACCTAAAATAAATAAAATGCCTAGCAAAGGGTAAACGATACAACCTGGGAAAATAGGTTTCTTTTTCTGTTCCATTACATCAAATATAATGGCCACAATAACAAGTAAGGTTTCAACTAAAGCCACTTTCCTAAACGTTTCAAAATCGTAGCCAAGGTAAAACATTAAAAATAATAAAAAAATATCAGTAAAAAAAACAGAAAATGTTAACAATTTCCAGCTCATTTCAAATCCTTACTTAATTTTTTAGAATGCTATATAGTTGTAATAAAATCTATTGAAAATACTCTTTCAATTGACAAATACTATCAAAAAACGTTTAAAAAAGCACAAGATGATAAGTTTAAAAGCTAGCTTTTTGATCAGGTGATATACAAATCTTTTTGGGTTTGATTAATACTATAAAAC
>NZ_JBIUCP010000115.1:0-878 GCF_044538765.1 Acinetobacter sp. ABJ-A23_2 | reverse complement strand
CTTGATCAGGATTCGAATCTACAATTAAAAATCTATCGTGATTATATGAAAATATACGAACATCATTATCCATTATATGCTGTTGATGCTCGTATAAAAAATGATATTTTGCTATTAACTGAAACATTGATTGCCAATATTGAAGTTAATTAAATTATCTTCTAGAGGTTAATTATGGAATCAATGACTGTTATAGACAATCAAACAGACGAATTTAAACAATTTTCAAAGAATGTTGTTTCTGCACTACTGCATCAAACAAAGCATATAAACCTTTGTATGCTCTGTACTACTGATGGATTTGAGATTACCACTGCAAGTAAAAAAAATTGGAGTAATACTGGAAAAATTGCGGCGGTGAGTAGTTCTATCATGGCACTTATTTCAGCATTTATTTCTGAAATTCATTTAGTAAATTGTCAAACAATTACTTTAGATACAGAAACAGGAAAAGCTTTTCTGAGTATTGTCCCTCATGACAAGTTTCCTTCAGTACTTGTTGTGATTACAGATAAAAATGTTCTCCTTGGTGAAATCCTGCATGAACTTAAAAAAGTAATTGCACATTTACATCAGTATTAAAATTTTATTTATGTGAAATCATCATTTTTATATGAAAAATACTCTCTACCTCACGATTTTTGGTTTAAATTCTGATACCTCAGATCAACTAAAATCAGCGATCCAAAATGCTTTTCCTCAGGGAACCCTTTTGGAATGGACAACTTTGGCTCATCCTGAGTTAGATTTTATTTTCATCAATGATGCTTTCTTCCATTCTCAGATTGTTCAGAATATTATTTCTACACATAAACATATTAAATATCTAAGATTAGTAAATTCTCCTGAAAAATCAGGAATTATTAATAATGGTATAC
>NZ_JBIUCP010000114.1:0-938 GCF_044538765.1 Acinetobacter sp. ABJ-A23_2 | reverse complement strand
ATCACCTTGTTCCGTACCGATCTGACCGCCATCATTTTGTAAGCCCTGACTCTTCAATGACATCTGCTGGGTTGAAGCCATCATGCCTTGGGTATTATTAATGCCTTGTACAGCATCAATGTTCAATACACCCTGTGCATTGATCTTGCCCTGCTCACTATTTTTAACCGAACCCGCCTGTACCTCGGTGTTCCCGCCACTATACAGTTGCCCTGACTGGCTATTATCAAACAGACCACTGAGCTTAAAGTTCAGATCTGCTCCACTTTGTAATAAACCACCCTGATTGATAAGCTCCTGTCCAACAAACGTTAAGGTGCTACCCGAAAGAATCTGGCCCTTGCTGTTATTCAGCCACTGTTGCTGCATATCCAGTTTAGCCTGCGTTGCGATCAGGCCGGAGTGGTTATCAATCCCTTGTGCCTTTAATGTCAGGTCCTGACTAGACTGAAGCTTGCCTTGCTGGTTACTTAACACCCCAGTACCGGCATCAATATTCACAGTACCTTCAACACTGCCAATCTGCCCAGCATTGTTCGTCAGACCCTGACTGCTCAGCTGTAATGCCTTGTTCGCAATGATCTGGCCTGAACTGTTATCAATGTCCTGACCTGCCGTCACCTCTATCGAACCCTGGGCATTGATCAAGCCAGACTGGGTCTTTAACTGGCCTGCCTGAACCTTGATATCTTTACCTGACTGTAAAGAACCCGACTGGTTGCTCAATACCCCTGTACCTGAATTTAGTACCAGCTGATCCTTGATACTCGCGATCTGCCCCTGATTGTTATTCAGCCCCGAACTCTTGATCTGTACCGCATTATTGGCAACGATCTGGCCTGCTGTGTTATTCACCTGCTGACGCGATTGAAGATCAATTCCATCTTCTGAACTGATTAATCCTGACTGGCTATTTACCTGATCAGCATTAAGCTTAA
>NZ_JBIUCP010000113.1:0-1007 GCF_044538765.1 Acinetobacter sp. ABJ-A23_2 | reverse complement strand
TGATGGTTAAGGTGACTTGACTACCCGGTGTAACGTCTGTGGTGCCACCTGTAATATGGCCTTGAGTATCCACATCAACTGTGATTGAACCATCTACTCGGTCTAAACCACCTTGGTCTGGTGTATCTGGATTATTGTCATGATCCGTCTTCACAAGACTATCTTCAGCATTCACTGGTGTACCATTACGGTCAACCGCATCTGCTTTCACTGTTAACTCACCATCAGCAAAGCCTGCTGGCACTTCTGCTGTATAGCTACCATCAGGATTAACAGTAGCAGTGACTTGTTGCTCAAGTGGGTTACCCGCCTGATCATGACCTGTAATAGTTAAGGTGACTTGACTACCCGGTGCAACGTCTGTGGTGCCACCTGTAATATGACCCTGAGTATCCACATCAACTGTGATTGAACCATCTACTCGGTCTAAACCACCTTGGTCTGCCAGACTGTCTTCTGCATTCACCGGTGTGCCATTACGGTCAACCGCGTCTGCCTTCACTGTTAACTCACCATCAGCAAAGCCTGCCGGCACTTCTGCTGTATAGCTACCATCTGGCTGAACCGTTGCAGTCACTTGTTGTTCAAGTGGATTACCCGCTTGATCATGACCTGTAATGGTTAAGGTGACTTGACTACCCGGTGTAACGTCTGTGGTGCCACCTGTAATATGGCCTTGAGTATCCACATCAACTGTAATTGAACCATCTACTCGGTCTAAACCACCTTGGTCTGGTGTATCCGGATTATTGTCATGATCCGTCTTCACAAGACTATCTTCAGCATTCACCGGTGTACCATTACGGTCAACCGCATCTGCTTTCACTATTAACTCACCATCAGCAAAGCCTGCTGGTACTTCTGCTGTATAGCTACCATCAGGATTAACAGTAGCAGTGACTTGTTGCTCAAGTGGGTTACCCGCCTGATCATGACCTGTGATGGTTAAGGTGACTTGACTACCCGGTGCAACATCAGTCGTTCCACCTGTGATATGACCCTGAGTA
>NZ_JBIUCP010000112.1:0-1045 GCF_044538765.1 Acinetobacter sp. ABJ-A23_2 | reverse complement strand
TATATACTCAGATACATTAGAATTATTAATTAAAATCAATACCTTTTCAAACTCTCCATTTATTAATAGTGAATTAAATTTTGCTAGAACCAAATCATAGTTTTCATTCATTTCTCAAAACCCAATTAATATATACTATTTTATAATCAGATAATTCAGGTATTTCCTATAAATAGATCAAACTACAGAAATTTTGGATTATCTGTTATGAACTTTCAAAATATATTTCAATTTTCACATACTTAGCATTTAGATTAGTTAATATTTCCTCATTATTTCTAAAGTTGATAAGTATGTTACTTTATTCATCAATTACTTCATTTACGAATAAACTGTAAGAGCTAACTCTACGATCTACTCTTCAAGTCTATTTGTTTGATTAAATTTGGAATTCTATGATTACCATACATTTGCATAATATTTTCTTTTGCAACATTTAATGGAATATCAATAGAGGTAATATAGAGCGGTTTCTGGCTCTTACCTCGCAAAACAACACAATCTTCTGGGGTATCTTTAAAGTAGTTTTTCGCCACACCAATAATTGGCTTTTTAATAGCTAATGCATCCCATAAATGTTTACCTAATCCCGCTTTACTCTCTGCACCTAAAAAGACATAACCATCTATCAGAATATATTCATATTCTTCTTCAACAATTTCTAGCACATTCAAAATACATGGTAATTCTCGCTTATAGAATTGACCAGGCACATAGTCTTCTACATTATCAATATTTATTTCATAAGTTTTATAAAAATGTTGACTCCCCCAATTCTCAAAAACACCTGCAACACTTTTTACCCCCTCATCATTATAAAAAACATCTACAACTAAAATCATGACTTCAACTCAATCTTGTTTAAAATAATTTTAACATTTCTATTTTTTAGCTTAAATTCTTTAAGTATTTGAGATAAATGTTCCCGTAAAAACTCATTGTTTTTTTTATTATATATTTTCTCCTCCTCAGACATTGATAATGAGTTTTTGGTAAAAACACTAACTTCTTTAATTCCATTAAACTTTAATAAAAAACCATAATC
>NZ_JBIUCP010000111.1:0-1137 GCF_044538765.1 Acinetobacter sp. ABJ-A23_2 | reverse complement strand
TGATGGCTTCAACCCAGCAGATGTCATTGAAGAGTCAGGGCTTACAAAATGATGGCGGTCAGATCGGTACGGAACAAGGTGATTTACTGATTCAGACGGGTGATTTATCGCTGAATAATGGTTCAGGTGCTATCCAGTCTGGGAAAACCCTGACGCTTGATGTGAATGGTTTAAATAACAGTGGTGTGATTAGTGCTCTGGATCGACTGACGTTAAATAGTCAGGGCGATGTGACGAATGACCACGGGAAGCTCTTGTCGAACAAGCAACTTCAGGTAAGCAGCCAGAACTTAAGTAACCAGTCTGGTGTGATGCAGTCTGGAGCAGGCACGGCCTTGGATGTTGTGGTCAACGATACGTTAGATAATAGCCATGCTGGCAGCATTCAAAGTGGAGCAGCTTTGAACCTGCAAGTTAATGCTTTAACTAACAACCAGCAAGGCCAAATCAGTGCACAGGATGCGTTGAATATTATCAGTGCAGGTCTGATTGATAACGAGGCTGGCAGCATGGTTGCCAACCAGAACATTAGCCTGAGTGGACAAGGGTTAAATAACCGTCAAGGCCAGATCGGCAGTATTCAGGGTGGGTTATCTGTTGATGCGGGTAATCAGGCAGTGATTAACCAATCTGGATTATTACAGTCAAAAGCAGATTTAACAGTTAAGGCCTTATCACTCGACAGCACGGCAGGCCAGATGACTTCACAGGCGAAGATTGATCTACAAAGCCAGCAAGAAGTGAACAATACTCAAGGTGTGATTTCAGCAGATCAGGGGATTAAGGTTAATAGCCAGGGTCTGAATAACAATTTAGGTCAGATCAGTAGTGCCCAAGGCAATATTGTGCTAGCTGCAGGCCAAGGGGTCTTGAGTAATCAAACCGGCAAGGTCATTGCAGGGCAGGCTTTACAACTCAACGCAATTCAGGTGGATAATAGCCAAAAAGGGCAGTTGAACAGTCAAACTACTTTAGCTATTCAAACCGAAAAAGATATTAATAACCAGAGTGGTATTATTGCTGCAAACCAGCAAGTTAACTTAAATAGCCAAGGACTTAATAACAATCAAGGTCAAATCGCAAGTCTCCATGATGTATTAACGATCAACAGTGGTTCAGGCAGTTTAGATAACCAGT
>NZ_JBIUCP010000110.1:0-1297 GCF_044538765.1 Acinetobacter sp. ABJ-A23_2 | reverse complement strand
GTTATGACTTTACAGACAAAAAATTTTTATAGAAATGTCACGTTCAAAACAACTTTTTTTTTCTAGGATTCTCATGCAAACAGGTATCGTTCATTTTACGAACAAGCGAGCAGCCAAGTTCAAATAAACGGTAAGAAATAAGTTTTATCAGATTAGCAAAATTTATAGTTTGTCCTTGTTAAATCAAATAATATAAATTTTGCTCATGACTTAAAGTCCTGATATAACTTGCTTAGTGAAACTATATTTTTCAACTATTAAAATTAGTTTCATAAAATGCGATCCACCAAGGTATGGGGAAAAGTCAATGACAAAGAAGTATGCGCGTTTTTTACCTACAACGGAATCTTTCACTCTTGAAGATTTTCCATATTATTGGATTACTCAGGTCCATGCTCAATATGTTCAAAATATTGATAATGCCCTTAAAAAATATGGCTTAGATAACTCACGTCGACGTATTATGCTAGCGCTAAGTAGTAAACCTCACGCTAGCGTGTCTGAACTATCTGACATGATTATTTCAAAGATGTCGACTACAACTAAAATTGTTTATCGCTTAAAAGATGAAGGTTTAGTTGAAACATATTCTTGCCAAACTGATGGTCGTATTACACGTGTATATCTTACTGAACGTGGTACTGAAATGATTAATAAAATTAACGATCTAACCAGTGTCGTACTTGAGCAATCATTTGAAGGTATTACCCCTCTACAGTTAGAAAAAATGATGGAAAGTTTAAAAATGCTTTTAAAAAATCTATCTCGTTAATTTTTTTAAAATTTGTTTAGATTTCAAGCTCTCTTATGAGGGCTTTTTTTATATTTACTGAACAGGACTCAGAACCTAGATTTCACAAAGTAGCCAATTAAACACTATGCTTGTTGACATGTTCTTTCAACTCCAGTAGAAACTCTCTTTTATTATCTACATTGTAATTTTAGGAAAATGGCTAAAAGAAAATATAAAAGTGATAAGTTTCAGGTGCGTCGTATTAATCGCCAATGGTGGGTACTTGAAAAGGACTTAGAAACGAACTGCTATGCTAAGCATGAACAAGTAGCAACAAAAACATTGGCTAATAATTATGCTGATGATTATATAGAGCAATACTATATGAATCTCTATATTCAACAACAGTTGAAAAAACCAGAAACCGTATAAAAAGCCTTTATGGCTTTTTTTATTTATAACTTAAAAATTTAATAAACAGTAAAATAATAAAATTTTTGGCATAAAAAAAACCTACATCTTGGGGAAAATGTAGGCTATAAAATGCACAAAAAGGAATGATAT
>NZ_JBIUCP010000011.1:0-78300 GCF_044538765.1 Acinetobacter sp. ABJ-A23_2 | reverse complement strand
AAATAGTATAACATTACATATAATAAAGTTCTAAAACGATACATTTTTATTTATTAAGTATGTGAAGTGTCCATTAATGTATATTTTTTATACAAATAAATTTGAAACTTTTAGCCAATACAAAAAAATTTGCCAAACGGAAAATTTATTTAACTTCAAAAGAAACAGAAACACTGCCCTCAAACATAATAAAATCAATATTTATCAATATTTTGCATAAACTAAAAAAAGAAAAATATATAGTTGGCACTTGCTTTGCTTAAAAACATTCCAGCAATATCGCTAACTACAACAAAAAGGGATCATGTCCACGATGAAAAAAAAATACAATGTTCGATCTCAGGTAACCCCCAAGATCGGCAAGACAATACTTAAATTAAGTACCCTTAGTTTAAGCATGATGTGTCTTACCATGGCACAAGCAGCAGAAACCGAACAAACAAGTAATGATGATAAACCAGCAAAAGTTGTGAAAGTTGCCGTTACAGGTTCTTCAATCAAAGGCGTTGCTGCTCAAAGTGCTTCACCAATTACTGTTGTAAAAGTTGATGAAATTTTAAAACAAGGGGTAACATCAACTGAAGAAGCCTTAGCCAAGATTAGTGCAAACCAATCAAACTTCGTAACTGCTAGCAATGTGGGCGCTAGTAAAACTGTGGGGTCAGCAGCAAACCTGAGAGCTTTGGGTGCTAACAAGACACTTATTTTGCTGAATGGTCGTAGATTAGCTGCTAATGCATACGATAGTGGTGTGACAAATTTAAATATTATTCCACTCGCCATGTTAGACCGTATTGAAGTTTTACGTGATGGCGCTTCTTCCATTTATGGAACAGATGCAATCGGTGGAGTTATCAACTTCATTACTAAAAAGCAGTTTACGGGTCTTAACCTAACCGCTGGATATCAAAAACCAGAAGAAAAAGGTGGAGATCAACAAGACTATAGCATTTTTGGCGGTTTTGGTGACTTAGAGGAAAATGGCTATAACGTTTTTGGGGTTGTCGATTACCGAAAAGGCGATGATGTCATGGCCCAAGACCGTAAAGTCAGTCGACGCGGAGGCATCTTACCTGAATTAGGTGTAAATAAAACCAGTAGTGGTTCATTCCCTGCCAATGTTCCAGGTTTAGGCAATCCTTATGCATCTATAGGTTGTAGTGATAATCCTTTAGTCAGTAGTCCTGATGGCAAAACTTGTAGATATAACAGCCAAGCGGTTATTGGAATTGTTCCAAAAACAGAAGACATTTCTGTAATGGGCCGTGCGACTTTTAAACTCAGCGATAATTTTAATGCAATTGCCGAATATTTATATGCAAGAAATGAGGTTACCACTTCAGTCGCACCAGACGTATTTTTTGATTTAAGCCTAGACCCTAACAGTAAATATTACCCAGGAAATGGGATAACTCCTGCCCTTGCTGGAGCATCGGGCCCTATCGATCTTTATTTACGTTCACAAGCTGGTAATCGTGTAAGTAATAGTATTAATCAATCACACCGGATATTTGCGGGTATTGAAGGTGAAACACATGGGTGGGATATCAATTCAGGGGTGACCTATGCACATAGCAGTGCCTCCGATGCAATCTTGAGTGGCTATTTAAACTATGACAAAACTCAAGAAGCTTTAAACAATGGCACCTTAAATCCATTCGGACCTCAGAACGCTGAAGATGCTGGTGTATGGGATCAACTCGGTGTTAAGGGTAAATATTTAAAAGCCAACCTAGACACAACCACAGTTGATTTCACTGCAAGTCGACCTATTTTCAAACTACCAGCAGGTGATGTTGGGTTTGCTGTTGGGGCAAGCTATCGTTATGAAGATTGGACTTCAAAGGTAGTTGCGGATGTTGCTCGACTAGCTCCTAGTACGGGTACTGATCCAGACGAACCAGAAAATAAAGGTGATCGTAATATCAAATCGATATTTACCGAATTTCATATTCCACTGCACAAAACTTTAGAAGCTCAAATTGCTGCTCGATATGATGACTACAATGACTTTGGTGATACGTTCAATCCAAAATTTGCACTTCGTTGGGAGCCGATTAAACAGTTAATGTTCCGTACCACTTATAGTACAGGTTTCAGAGCTCCTACACTTTGGGAGGTTAATGGCCCGAACTCAGTCACGAATACAGGTGCAACATATGACGACCCAGCACTTTGTCCTGGAGGAGTTGTACAACCTGGTGGTAAACAAGAACGCGACTGTAATATGCAGTTCAAACGCCAAAATGGTGGGAACAAAAATCTTAAACCAGAAGAGTCAACGTCTTTTACAGCGGGTTTAGTATTTGAACCTGTTAAAAATTTAGCCTTTACTCTTGATTACTTCAATATAGAAGTAGATAAACAAATTGCCACACTATCCGAAGCAGCTATATTTGCAGATCCTGTGAAATATGGAGACAAATTTGTACGTAATGCTGACGGTTCACTAAATTATATTATTACTACACAACAAAATTTAGGTGGTATTAAAACATCCGGTTTTGATGTGGGCTTAAGTTGGGTCTCTCCAATGACTGCTACAGGTCGCTTTGGTTTCAATATCGATGGCACATATGTAACAGATTACAAATATCAAGCAGAACCAGATGGTGACTGGAAAGGTGTTGCGGGATCATATAGCGGCTTAGATTATCAATCGATTATTTTGCGTTGGAAACATACCGCCAACCTGAACTGGAACTATGAGAACTGGGCTTTAAATCTACAACAAAACTTCTCACGTGGTTATCAAGATCAAAACGCGAATGATCAAAACCATAGAGTAAGTGACTATACAACCTACAATATTTCAGGGACGTACAAAGGCTTTAAAAACCTAGAGTTAACAGCAGGCATTAAAAATATATTTGATGAAGATCCACCTGCTTCTAACGTAATTGATAACTTCCAAATGGGATATGACCCACGTTACGCAGATCCTTTAGGACGTACTTACTTTGTACGAGGTACATATAAGTTCTAAATGGTTGTTCTGCAAATATAACCCTCAAAAAGTTAGTTTGCAGAACAAATACTCATTCTTAGCCAAACAGTCATTTAAAAAAATTGTTTGTCTACAGTTTCAGGAGTAACTATGGGCATGACTTTTACAGACATAGAAAATAAATCTGCCAAACGCCTTATTGGTATTGCCGCAGTACTTTTTCTGCATCTTCTTGTTGCCTATATTCTGATGTCAGGTTTAGCAAACAATATTCAAAAACCAGCAGAAAAACCTGTGGAATTACAAATTATTCAGGATATTAAGCCACCTCCTCCACCAAAACCGGAGGAGCCAAAACCTAAGGAAAAACCACCAGAGCCACCAAAAATGGTCGAAAAAGTTGCCAAGGTTCCTGAGCCACCTAAACAGGTTGAGAAAGTAGCGACACCAGTACAAAAAACCACTCCGGTAGCTCAGCCAACTAAAGTTGCGACTCCTGCTCCAGCCGCGCCGGCTGCACCTAGTGCACCATCGCCAAGTCCAGTTGCAGCACCTGCTCCAGCGGCAGCCGCACCAGCGCCTAAACCAGCTGGCGTGACTCGTGGCGTTTCAGAAGGTTCCGCAGGTTGTGAAAAACCGGAATATCCACGTGAAGCACTAATGAATGAAGAACAAGGTACGGTGCGCATACGTGTTTTAGTTGATACTTCCGGCAAAGTTATTGATGCCAAAGTGAAAAAGTCGAGTGGTAGCAAAACCTTAGATAAAGCGGCAACTAAAGCTTACAGCTTATGTACGTTCAAACCAGCAATGAAAGATGGCGTGCCTCAGCAGGACTGGTATGAAATTGAATATCCATTCGTAATTGAATAAACAATTGAATTAGTAAGAAATTAAAAATATTGGAGATAATATGATGAAAAAATCAACTCAACCACTCGTACGTTTCGCTTCTGCAAGTTTAATCGCAGCATGCTCATTGCTCCCATTAAGTACAGCTTTTGCAGAAGAAACGAGCAATACTCCTGTTGCAACCGCAACTACAGAAGCAACTTCAAACGCAAATACACCAACTCCACCTCCAAAGCCTGCAAGCAGTGAAACTGTTAAAAACCCTTATGGTCTGGAAGCTCTTTGGCGTGAAGGCGATTTAGTTGCTAAGTCTACCTTATTTATACTCGTACTGATGTCTATTGGTACGTGGTACATCATTGTCTCTAAATTCTTACAACAAGCAAAAGTAAAACGCCAAGGTAAAGAAGCCGAAAAAAGTTTTTGGGAAGCTACTTCTTTAGATAATGCCGCTGATGGTCTAGAACAAAGTAGTGCATATCGTTTTATTGCAGAAAAAGGCATTAACTCAACTAAGTCACACGGCGGTTCTTTACTGGAACGCATTGACTTCAATACTTGGGTGAGCATTTCAATACAACGTGCAATTGAGAAAGTACAAAACCATTTAGGTGGCGGTTTAGCCTTTTTAGCAACTGTAGGTTCTACGGCACCTTTCGTGGGCCTATTCGGAACAGTCTGGGGAATTTACCACGCGTTAACTGCAATCGGGATCTCAGGTCAGGCGTCTATTGATAAAGTTGCAGGACCTGTCGGTGAAGCTCTGATTATGACAGCTATTGGTCTTGCAGTCGCAGTACCGGCTGTACTTGGTTACAACTGGTTGACTCGTCGCAATAAAGCAGTAATGGAAAACGTCCGTTCGTTTGGTTCAGATTTACATGCAGTTTTATTAAGCGGTGAAATTAATACCAATAATTCAGTTAACCGCAGTATCAAATAATCAGGAGCAAACATTATGGGTATGAGTGTTGGTTCTGAAGATGATGACGAAATGATTGGAACAATTAACACGACGCCTCTAGTTGATGTCATGTTGGTTTTACTTATTATTTTTCTTATTACTATTCCGGTAGTTACTCATACAGTTCCGGTGAAACTGCCAGAAGAAAAAAATACGCCGTACGCAACTACACCTGAAAATATTCAACTTTCAGTAAATAAGAAAGGAGATATTTTCTGGAACGAAAGTTATGTACCTAATAAAGAAATATTGTTAGCAAAATTACAGGCTGTGGCACAAAAAAGACCGCAGCCGGAGGTACATATTCGAGGAGATCAGCTTACTCATTTTGAAGCGATAGATCAGGTCATTAGTACGACCAAACAAGCTGGTATTGGCAAAATTGCATTTGTTACTACCCCTCCAGCCTCCCCGTAATTACTTTAAGGAGAATCTTATGGGTATGAATGTCGGTTCAAATAATGATGACGATGTGATGTTAGAAGTCAACATGACACCTCTTATTGATGTCATGTTGGTACTCATTATCATGTTTATTATTACCATACCTGCACCAAACAACGCGATTAATATTAATTTGCCAAATGGCACACCACCACCAACAAATGAAAAGCCACCTGAAGTGATTGATGTAAGAATTGATGCAGCAGGCAAAGTATTTTGGAATAACCAAGCGGTTTCTGACCGCAAGGCACTAGAGACTTTATTTCAAGATGTTGTTGCTAAAAAAGATCAAGACCAGATCAAACTCAAACCAGACCAGATGGCTGAATATAAAAATGTAGCGATGGTTATGGCTACAGCACAGCGTTTAGGTGTCACTAAAATTGGAATTGTGAGCAGTAACTAATATTGCTTTTAATCTATTTAACTCTATTAACTCCTGCGCTAACTTGAATCTTCAGTTAGCGTTTTTTTGAAGCGAAATATTCAAGACTCAGCAATAGAATATACATTTGGTGCAACATAGTCCTTTTGAGATTCATCCAACGACAACTTTGCACATTGAATCCAATTCTCACGATTAAGATTTTTTAAATTAATCAATATCAAAACCTTTTAACTATAAGTCTGCACTTTATAAGCATAAAATATACCGAAAATAAAAAAGCCTCCGAAGAGGCTTTTTTTTATAACAGGTTAAAATTAGTCACCTGTATAACCTTTTAACTTTAAACGAGCAGCGTGTAATAACGGTTCAGTATAACCTGAAGGCTGTTCACAACCTTTAAAGATAAGGTCAGAAGCTGCTTGGAAAGCAATATTTGTTTCAAAGTTAGCTGCCATTGGTTTATACAATGGGTCATTCGCATTTTGCTCATCAACAATTTTTGCCATGCGTTTAAGCACTTCTTCAACTTGTTCACGAGTCACGATACCGTGACGTAACCAGTTCGCAACGTGTTGAGAAGAAATACGTAATGTTGCACGGTCTTCCATTAAGCCCACGTTGTTAATATCAGGAACTTTCGAACAACCTACACCTAAGTCAACCCAACGAACAACATAACCTAAAATACCTTGGCAATTGTTTTCAAGTTCATTGTTGATCTCTTCCGCTGACCAGTTTGTATCAGGTGCAAATGGAGGTGTTAATAGGTCATCTAATGACAACATTTCTTCAGCTTTTAACTGATCTTGACGCGCTTTTACATTTACTTGATGGTAATGCATCGCATGAAGTACAGCACCAGTTGGTGATGGAACCCAAGCACATGAAGCACCAGCATTTGGATGAGCAGCTTTAGTTGCCAACATATCTTTCA
The DNA here is from genome assembly GCF_044538765.1 of Acinetobacter sp. ABJ-A23_2. NCBI lineage: Bacteria > Pseudomonadati > Pseudomonadota > Gammaproteobacteria > Moraxellales > Moraxellaceae > Acinetobacter > Acinetobacter sp. ABJ-A23_2. The sequence goes on along the minus strand of NZ_JBIUCP010000011.1, from coordinate 71,771 downwards.
TGCTATCTGGTTTTGGCCACATACCTTTACCAATCTGCGCTTTACCTTGTAAACCACATTTCAAGCCAATTGCAACGTTACGGTTTTCGTAAGCAGCAATCCATTTTTGTGTTTTAACCGCTTCTTTACGAACAACTGGTGCAGCTTCCATAGAAGTATGGATTTCATCACCTGTACGGTCCATGAAACCAGTGTTAATAAAGATAGTGCGATCTTTAGCAGCAGCAATACAGTTTTTCAAGTTTACAGATGTACGGCGTTCTTCATCCATAATACCGATTTTTAAAGATTTCGCTGGTAAACCTAGCGCTTGCTCAGCGCGTTCAAATAATTCAACAGCAAAAGCAACTTCTTCTGGACCATGCATTTTTGGCTTAACAATATACATAGACCCTTTACGAGAGTTTTTATTTTCGTTTGTACTACGGATATCTGCAACTGATAACAATGGAGTTACCAATGCATCCATAATACCTTCAAAAATTTCTTCACCATCTACTAAAATCGCAGGGTTCGTCATTAAGTGACCTACGTTACGAAGTAACATAAGTGAACGACCATGAAGTTTTGTTATTCCACCAATTAAGTTTTTAATTTCGCGGTCTTTGCTTAACGCACGAACAATTGTTTTACCATTCTTTTCGATAGATTCTTGAAGTGTACCCTTCATTAAACCTAACCAGTTACGGTAACCTTCAACTTTTTCTTCTGCATCTACAGCTGCAACTGAATCTTCAAGATCTTGAATCGTTGTAACCGCAGCTTCAAGTGTTAAATCTTTAACACCTGCTAAATCAGTTTGACCAATTGGGCTATTCGCATCAATTTCAATAATGACATGTAAACCATTACTTAAAAGTACAACTTCTGAAGGATTTGCCTCTTCACCATTGAAACCAACAAATTGAGCTTCATGAGCTAAACCTGTTTTAGTACCATCTTTCAAAGTTACAACAAGTTTATTTTGCTCAATTGCATATTTAGTTGCATCTGCATGTGAGCCTTGTGCAAGTGGAAAAACTTCATTTAAGAAATTCTTAGCGAATTCAATTACCTTAGCACCGCGTACAGGGTTATATCCTTTCCCTTTTTCAGCACCGCCTTCTTCAGAAATTACATCGAAGCCGTAAAGTGCATCGTACAAAGAACCCCAACGTGCGTTTGCTGCATTTAAGCAATAACGTGCATTACGTACAGGCACTACTAACTGCGGACCTGCCAATAATGCAATTTCTTCGTCTACGTTTTCAGTTGTGATCTGGAAATCTTCAACTTCTGGTAATAAATAACCAATTTCAGTTAAAAACGCTTTATAAGCACCTAATTCAAATTTGTTATTACGGTGCCATTCATCAATTTTTGCTTGTAATTCATCACGCTTAGCCAATAATGCTTTATTTTTTGGGCTAAGATCGACAACAACTTGCTCAAAGTTCTTCCAGTAAGTTTCACTATCTAAACCAGAACCTGGTAAAGCTTCATTTTCGATAAAATCGTAAAGTTCTTTAGCAATCGCTAACTTGCCTTTTTGAATACGTGCAGTCATTGTCTTTCCTGAAGTTGCTACTTTTTATACCAAGAGAAACCTAGTATACCGATTTAAATTAAGCTGAATACTAATATCACATTCCTAAATAGTAAGCATTTTCCCTTGCAAAACTATTGACAAAGATAAATTTTTCTATATAGGAAAATATTAAAATTCTAACTAGGTTTCCCAACAATTTATTCAATATTAAAAGATACTGAAACTAGACTTCTTGTTAACATACAAAAAGTTTCACTATCTTATTTTTTCTAAAGCGTATTTAGTTATATCAAACTTTGCACAATGAAAAAGTATTATTTAGCTAAATTTATCTATTTTTATTGTAAAAAAAGCGCCCTATTTAGAGCGCTCTTTTATATCTCATTTTTTAAGAAGTTTTAGTCGCATCAATATGACGATGCTCAGAATGCAAATACTCATCTGATTGCATTTCTAACAAACGAGAACGAGTACGTTCAATTTCAAAAGCCAATTTCTCGCCTTGATAGATATCAATAATGCTGTCTTGAGAAGTTAAAAGTAACTTCACGCCACGATCATAAAATTCATCGACTAGATAAATAAAACGACGTGTACCTTCTGACAAGAAGTCAGTTAAGTGCGGAACATTACTCACCAGAACAGTATTATAGATATTGGCAATTTCAATAAAGTCTGCAGGACTACGCGGCTTTAAACAAAGTTCAGAGAACTCACACCATAAAACATCTTCTGTGTGACCTAGCGTTTCAACAACACGGTTATTGATCACAATCGGTTCATGAGAATTCGTTTGAGTATGAGTTAAAGCTGTATAACGCTCTGAGATCCAGTTTTGAGCTTCATTGCCCAGTGGTGATTTAAACAATTGAGCTTGTTTTAAAACACGTAAACGGTAATCCACACCTGCATCTACATTTAAAACGACACAGTTCTTTTTAACCATTTCAATTGTAGGAATAAATCGATCACGGTGAATCCCATTTTTATACAAACCGTCTGGTGCAATGTTTGAAGTTGCAATGAGCGTCACACCGCGAACAAATAACTTCTGGAATAAATCACTCAAGATCATTGCATCTGTTACGTTTGAAACGAAGAACTCATCGAAACAAATAACAACAGCATCTTTATAGATTTGATCAGCCACGATATCGAGTGGATTACGTTGGCCAGAAAGTTTATTTAATTCTTTATGAACGTGTTGCATAAAGTGGTGGAAATGCATACGTGTTTTACGGCGAAACGGCACAGATTCGTAAAATTGATCCATAAGCCAAGTTTTGCCACGCCCTACACCGCCCCACATATATACACCCTTTGGTGAGGTTTGACGACGGAAACGACGGAAAGCTTTTTTAGAGGCCTTATAACGATTTAAAAGTTCTTTCCATACACGATCTAATTCTTGCACTGCCTGTGCTTGTGCTTCATCTGCCATGAATTGGCCTGAAGCCAATGCCTCAGCATAGCGTTCTGCTGGGGAAGAAGGGGTAAATGCAGTACTATGAGAAGATTTTAAATTTAACATATCATTTTATTTCAATTTTAACTGAAGAGAGTATAGCGAACATTTTGTCCGACCACATTAGCTTTTAGCATCAAGAGTTATGCTCAGTAAAACTCCTTTCCATATTGCCGAGGGCTCTGCCCAAACCATCTTTTAAATGCATGATTAAAAGCTGCAGGTTCAGAATAGCCAAGCGATTCAGCAATAACCTCTATTGAATATTCTTTATATTCCATAAGTTTAAGCGCCTTATTCTTAATAATCTGTTCACGAATTTGTTTATAACTCGTATTAAGCTGCTGCAATTGATGCCTTAATGTCCTTTCAGGCATTTTTAAAGCAAAAGCGGTTTCCGCCATGCTCGGGATAATTCCTTGTTGTAGCTCTAGATAATCTTGCACATATTGAATAATGGGTGGTATTTGATGATCTTGCTCATTTAATCGTTTTATTTCTTTAATACATTTAGCTTCATAGATACGATGAGTAATGATATCTGCCGAAGGAATTTTTATTTCAAGCACGTTCTTACTTAGGCTAAATGCTGCATGTGTAGAATTAAAATGCAGATCATCTCCATAATATGAGAAATATTGAGCAACGGTATCTGTATTATTTGGTTTAGGAAACGGTACATCTATACGCATATGAGGCATGGTTAAGCCCATCATGGTATAAATATCCTGAATAAACTTATAGGTCCCCGAAATTTCACATTGGGCACGAAGTAAACCGTTTTCTGTTTTTAAATCGACAGGTAAATAGTTCAAAATAATATGATTTTCAGTTTCTTGTAAGCTCAAAGTACCAAATAAATGAGTAAGTTTTTGATATTTTATGCCTTTTTCTAAGGCGGTTTGTATATCTTGACTTGTTACAAGTAGCATTAACAAAGGGCCATAACCTGCTAATGCATAGTGCTGCCCAATGAATAATCCTTTTTCAGGATCAACATTTTCACTAATAATTTGTTGAATATCCCATTCTAAACTGTCATGAATTGTTGAACTGGGGTCCAAGGAATCTACTTTAATACCGATATCTGCCAAACGTGAGTCGACATCAATGCCCGCATTGCGCATTCCTTGAATTAAATAGATTAAACCAAGTGCCGATCGTTTCATTCTTCAATCAATTTCTCTAGACTGAAATGTTTTACTATAAAGAAGTAATAAAATTAATTGCCGAATCTATCAATTTTCACGTCGATACAATCATGTTTAAACTGATCAAAAAACGTTAGGCTTGCCTACAATCCTCTTTACAGCATATGCAGGGTTTACAATGCTCAGTGCAAAACAAAACGCTATTCAAAAAACTAAAATCGCAATTATTGGTGCTGGATTCGGTGGCCTTGCAATGGCTATTCGTCTATTACAGAATCAACAAACAGATTTTCTTATTTTAGAAAAATCTAATGATGTTGGTGGAACATGGCGAGAAAATCGATATCCGGGAGCTGCATGTGACGTCCAGTCACATATGTATTCTTTATCTTTTGCACCTAAAACTGACTGGTCAAAACGTTATGCGGCAGCACCGGAAATTTTTGATTATATTCAAGATGTAACCAAAAAATATCAAATTAAAAACTACTGTAAATTTAATCATGAAGTTAATCATGTTCAGTATGATGAAACGCGCCATGTATGGACGTTAGACTTTACAAACCAACCTTCTCTCGAAGCACAATTTGTAGTATTTGCCTCTGGCCCCTTACATATTCCACAAATCCCTCATATTCGTGGCATCGAAAAGTTTAAAGGTAAAGTCTTTCACTCCTCACAATGGGAACATGACTATGACTTAAACGGAAAGTCAGTCGCATCTATTGGTACAGGTGGTAGCGCAATTCAATATATTCCTGAAATAGCTAAAGATGTTAAACAACTATATGTCTTTCAAAGAACAGCCGCATGGGTTATTCCACGAGATGAACGTAAATACTCCAGTTTGAGTAAAACTCTATTTAAAACATCTAATCTTTACAGAAAAATTCATCGCAGCCGCCTTTATTGGAGTAACGAATCACGTGTTGTTCCTATAGTTCAGCCGCAAATTATGAAATATGGGCAAAAATTAGCTGAGGCTTTTATACGTTTCCAAGTCAAAGATAAAGAATTAGCTAAGAAACTCACACCAGACTTTGTGATGGGTTGTAAACGCATTCTTATTTCAAATAAATACTTCCCGACATTTAACCGTAAAAATGTTGAATTAGTGACGGATGGTATTCAAGAAATTAAAGAGCACAGCATTATCACAAAAGATGGAAAAGAAAGACCTATTGATTGTCTGATTTATGGAACTGGCTTTATTACAGATCCACGCATTTACTTAAAACACTTTACTTGTGTTGGTCTTAATCAAATTGAATTAAAACAGGCTTGGAAAGATGGTGCAGAAAGTTATTATGGCATTATGACCAAGAATTTTCCTAACCTATTCCAACTCGTCGGACCAAATACTGTTTTAGGTCATAACTCAGTTATTTTTATGATCGAGTCACAAGTTAATTATATTTTACAACTGATTGAACTTGTCGATAAATCTGGTCAACATGCGATAGAAATTAAACCGGAAGTCCAAGATAGCTTCAATGAAAGAATACAGAAACAACTTCAAGGTACTGTATGGCAAGCAGGTGGCTGTAATAGTTGGTATCAGGCTGCCGATGGGAAGAACTTCTCTTTATGGCCAACTTATACTTGGAAATATTGGTTAGAAACCCGTAAAGTGAATCCCAAAGATTATTTGCTATTAAATAAATGCTCTAAGAGCTATGCAGCATAATATGTTCGATACATAATAGATGGGTTGATAACAATCTATCTATTATTATATGCAATCTGTTAGCCTCATTATTCAAATTTTTCTTGTATTAGCTTTTGGTTATTTTCTAGGTCCTAAACTTTCATTAAATATTCGGCAGTTTATTTTTAAAATTCTGCCTTATTTCTCTTATATTTTATTAGCAAGTGTCGCTTTAGAATTAACACTTGCACTTGATCAAATTGAAAATCCTTCTACTATACTCCCACCTGCTCTATTAATTGCACTTACCACCTCTCTCGGTTCTTTTTTTACTTGTTTAATTGCCTATACAATATTTGATAAAGAAAGCGTTAAAGGAAAAATTTCACTTCAGCTTTTTATAAATGCTCTAAAAAATATTGCCAAGGCATTTCTAGCTTTAACTGTCGGCGTAATTTTAGGTGTTCTTTTTACTCGGCTAAATATCCATATTCCATTTAATAGCTGGTATTTACTCTTACTTTTTATTTTTTTAATCGGAATCGAACTTGCCTTTACTCATTTCAACCGTACATGGTTAAGCTGGAAAATTCTTATTGTACCTTTGGCTGCCTTTATAGGTTCATGCATAGCTGGTTTTCTCAACTATTTCTTACTAGGCAATCATTTTACACTTAATGAAATGCTGGCTCTAGCCCAAGGCTATGGTTGGTATTCAATGTCAGGTATTTTATTTACACAATTACATTCAGCTGAGTTAGGTGGAATAGCCTTACTTACAGACCTATTTAGAGAAATAGTGGCAATATTGCTGATGTACACAATGGGATGGCGTTTTCCACGTCCAGCAATTTCAAGCGCTGGCGCTACCTCGATGGATGTAACATTAGCTATGGTAAAACAGTCATGTGGCACACATTATGTACCACATGCCATGATGAGTGGCTTACTTCTAAGCCTGCTCGCTCCACTTTTAATTACTGTGTTTTTAAACTTTTAAGCAATTGAAGCAAGAATTGATTTCAACATTTGAGTTGGATCTTCTGCTTTAGTAATCGGGCGACCAATAACTAAATGAGTAGAACCATCAAGCATTGCTTGTTTTGGAGTTACAATACGTTTTTGGTCATCTGCATTGCTACCCTCTGGACGTATTCCAGGAGTAACTAAAGAGAAATCTTGCCCAATTAATTCACGGAGTATTTTAGCTTCTTGAGCAGAACAAACTACACCATCTAAACCACTATCTTTAGTCAGTTTAGCTAATCTTTTAACTTGCTCTACAGGTTCAATATCTAACCCAATATCTTTTAAGTCTTCACGACCCATTGAAGTTAAAACTGTTACTGCAATTAACTGAGTTTGATAATTACCGGCCTTTAAACGCTCTACACAGGTCTCCATCATTTTACGACCACCTGATGCATGTACGTTCACCATCCATACACCCAAATCTGCCGCAGCACATACAGCTTGAGCAGTTGTATTAGGAATATCATGGAATTTTAAATCTAGGAAAACTTCGAAATTCTCTTCTTGAAGTTTTTTTACAACAGATGGGCCTTCATGAGTAAAAAGCTCTTTACCTACTTTTACGCGACATAACGTAGGATCAAGTTGTTCAACAATTTTTAAAGCGTCATATTGGCTTTTAGCATCCAACGCAACAATGATACTCAAGAGACTTTCTTCCATCATATAAAATCAGGGCTATTATAATAGACAAGTCAGCTACTAATAAAGAAATCTATTGAGACAAGTTTTTGAATAAGGAAATATTGATTTTAAATTTGATAAATAATGAGGAAATATAGGAAGCAAAATACTACTCTTTATACCTAGATAAAGAGTAGTACCAAGAATAATTATAACGGCGTAGAGTTTTTATCTTGGGGATAAATATCTACCACAGTTTTTTCATGTCTTACATTTGCAGCTGCTTCTGCTGCTGCCAATTGAGCACTTTGAATTTGTTCTTTTCTCAAATGATCAATATCTTTTCTAAGGCGCTTAATTTCCCAACCTTTTTGAAAAACGCGGAAAACTTGTACACCCAATAAAAGTCCAACTACAATTCCAAGCGCCAAGGTAAGCAGCAATAATAAACCTAAACGCATTGCAGGAACTTGAGTAAATAATAAATCAACAGGAAGTTCTGTTGGGTTCTGCAAAACAAGTGCTAAAGAATAGCCAAATACAATAATGAGTAATGCAATTAGAATATAACGCATAGGCACCCCACTTATGAGTTTTATTTATTTTCCAGATTCATTCACTGCATCACGGAGTGCTTTACCTGGTTTAAAATGTGGAACAGCCTTCGCTGCAACATCTACTGACTTACCTGTTTTTGGGTTGCGACCAACTCTAGGTTCACGGTGGTGTAAAGCAAAGCTACCAAAACCACGGATTTCAATACGATTGTCAGTCGAAAGTGCTTCGATCATTTGATCAATCATGATTTTAACCGCTTCTTCCACTAATGGTTCAGCCAAATGTGGATTCTTTAGCGCAATGCGTTCAATCAAATCAGACTTATTAAGAGCTTCAGTAGTCATCTACGACCTCGTTATTTATTACTACTCTAAGTCGTTTGATAATAACCTGTTTAAATACAAAACGGTAGCGCAGTATGTTGAATACTACGCTACCGTTTACAGTAATTTGTATAAAAAGTACAATTTCGTTACATGAAACAGTACTTTGTTACCTTATTACTTCATTTGTGCTTTGATCAAGTCACCAATAGTCTTAGGACCATTTTCTTGAGAAGCTGATGCTGTACGTAAGTTAGCAACTGCTTCTTTCTCTTCAGCTTCGTCTTTCGCTTTGATAGACAAGTTGATAGAGCGAGATTTACGATCAACGTTGATGATTTTCGCTTCAACTTCTTGACCAACTTCTAAGAATTTAGTCGCATCTTCAACGCGGTCACGGTTGATTTCAGAAGCTTTAAGAGTAGCTTCTACTTCGTCAGCTAACTTAACAGTTGCGCCACGAGCATCAACTGCAGTCACAGTACCTTTAACTAAAGCACCACGTTCGTTAGCAGCTAAGAAATCATTGAACGGATCGCTGTTCAATTGCTTGATACCAAGGCTGATACGGTTACCTTCAGCGTCTACAGACAAGATAACTGCTTCAACAGTGTCACCTTTCTTGTAACGACGGATAGCTTCTTCGCCTTGCTCGTTCCAAGAAATATCAGACAAGTGAACTAGACCGTCGATACCGCCATTTAAACCAATGAAGATACCAAAGTCAGTGATAGACTTGATTGTGCCTGAAACTTTTTCGCCTTTCTCATGAGACTTAGCAAACTCTTCCCATGGGTTAGCACGAGTTTGTTTGATACCAAGGCTGATACGACGACGTTCTTCGTCAACTTCAAGAACCATAACATCAACTTCGTCACCGATCTGAACAACTTTAGATGGGTGGATGTTTTTGTTAGTGTGGTCCATTTCAGAAACGTGTACTAAACCTTCAACGCCTTCAGCGATTTCAGCAAAACAACCGTAGTCAGTTAAGTTAGTAACACGTGCTTTAACGATAGAACCTTTAGGGTAACGGCTCATGATCGCTAACCATGGATCTTCGCCTAATTGTTTAAGGCCTAAAGATACGCGGTTACGCTCACGGTCAAATTTAAGTACTTTAACAGTAACTTCTTGACCAACTTCAACAACTTCTGAAGGGTGCTTGATACGCTTCCAAGCCATATCTGTGATATGAAGAAGACCATCAATACCGCCAAGATCAACGAATGCACCGTAATCAGTAAGGTTCTTGATAGTACCTGTAACTGTTTGACCTTCTTCAAGTTGAGCAAGTAATGCTTCACGGTCAGCAGAAGATTCAGCTTCCATAACAGCACGACGAGATACAACAACGTTGTTACGTTTAGCATCAAGTTTGATTACTTTAAACTCTAACTCTTTACCTTCAAGGTGAGTAGTGTCACGGATAGGACGAGTGTCAACTAATGAACCTGGTAAGAACGCACGAACAGGACCGATGTCAACAGTGAAACCGCCTTTAACTTTACCAGAGATAACACCAGTAACGATTTCGCCATCTTCAAAGATTTTTTCAAGTTTAGTCCAAGTTTCAGCACGTTTAGCTTTTTCACGTGATAAAACTGTTTGACCCATACCGTTGTCAAGAGCTTCAACAACTACGTCAACAGTATCGCCAACCTGAACTTCAAGTTCACGTTGTTCATTTAAAAATTCAGCACGATCAACAATGCCTTCTGATTTAAGGCCAGTGTCAACAGTAACCCAGTCGCTATCGATGTTTACAACAACACCTTGGATGACTGCACCCTTTTCAACGTTGAGGTTTAATTCACTTTCTTCAAAGAGGGCTGCAAAAGATTCGGTCATGATATACCTGATAAATTCAGCGGTCTTGGATCAGACAAGGCCGGTTTAGTTAAGTATCAACATAGTCTTTATAGACTGATCAAGCTATGCGTCAACTGATAATCTTAGTTGCTAACAGTACGGCTATTGACATAATCAACCATTAACTTAAATACTTGATCGATCGTTAATTCCGAACTATCAATAATATAAGCATCTGCGGCTGGCTTGAGAGGAGCAACTTCTCGCTCCATATCTCTTTTGTCACGCGCTTGTATATTAGCTAAAATGTCGTTTATTTTAGCATCTAGCCCCATGCCCTGCAACTGTTTTACTCTTCGCTCAGCACGAGACTCAGCCGAAGCTGTTAGGTAAATTTTTGCATTGGCTTCCGGGAAAATTGATGTTGCCATATCTCGGCCATCTGCAACTAAACCTGGAGTTTGTGCAAATGCTCTTTGACGATCAAAGAGTGCTTGTCTTAGCTCAGGGATTGCAGCAACTTTAGATGCATATTCACCAACTCGCTCTGTGCGAATGGTTTGCGATACATCTTCTCCATCAAGGAAAACCAATGTTCCCTCTGCTGAAGTTTCAAACTTGATATTAAGCTGACGAGCATAGTTCACACACTCATCTAAATGGCTATCTAATTTTTCCAATAAATCATGTTTATGTAATGACAACCCTAACAAACGATACAAGGCGCCAGAGTCAAGTAAATGAAATTGATAATATGCAGCAAGTTTTGCCGCTAATGTTCCTTTACCCGAACCACTCGGACCATCAATAGTAATAATTTGAACTGTCATTGAACTCTCACTAAGAAGCAAATGCTTTAGCTAATCTCGAAAAGCCTAGTGTAATCGCTAGTTTTAGCTGTGCAAGAATTAATTTACTTACAACGGGGGCTTTTGCCGTTAATTCGATACGATAAGTAACCAAAGTAATATAAGGAGTAATTTCAGAAAACTCGATACGACCTAAATGGTGTTTAACTAAAGGATTATCAATCAATTTATATTCAATACGCTTGTTTTCTTCGAGATGAGTGATTTCTTCTTTAAGCGGTTTAATCGCACCAAACCCCATACGACGAACAGAACCAACTCCATCTGGTCTTTCAGGATCTGCCGAGTCTTTCACACGCACAACTTGTAGTGGAGCAAATGCCTTGTTGTAAGTTGCATGTTTAGAAAGCAGGTTAAATACATCACTAAGAGGAGCATTAAATTCTTTTTGTATAGTAATTACATTACGCATGAAAGTTCCTTATTTAAATAAATCATGTCAATGAAGCGGCGCTAGTTTGCCATAACCCTATGACATTTTTTAATCATTTAAGGACGTTTTTTGTTGCTTCTCTTGTTTCTTTTGTTCACGTCGTTGCTTAAAAAAAAGACTTAATTGTTGAGCACATTTTTCATGTAAACATCCATGCTCAAAAGTAAATTTATGGTTGTAATAACCATTTTCTAATAGTTGACGTGCACTCACGAGTGAACCAGCTTTAGGCTCTGTTGTCCCAAATACAACGTGTTTAATCCTTGCATGCACTAAAGCACCTACACACATTGTGCAGGGTTCAAGCGTAACATACAAAGTCGCATCTTCGGGTAAACGATAATTTTTCAATGACTCACAAGCCGAACGAATAGCTTGGATTTCCGCATGGGCAGTAGGATCAGATAAACCAATTGGAGCATTAAAACCAGCTCCAATTAATTTATTTTGACTTACGATTACAGCTCCAACAGGAATTTCCCCCTGCTTGGCTGCCAATTCAGCTTGCTCGTAAGCAAGCTGCATCCAGTACTCATCACTAAATTTAGACATTTGTTTATTATGAAACTACGCCATATTGTCTAAGTAATGCATTCCAGCTATCAATAGTCGTTATTGGCGGATCATCAGCCAAAATACCTCTTAATGTAAGGTCTTCACAAGCTTTCCATTCTGGTGATAAATCTTTATCAACTAAGCGAGCACGTACACCTTCCACAAAATCAGGGTGACGAATTTTCCATTCAGAGATTTGCGCTTCTAGATCAAAAACTTCGTCCCAAGAATGTACTTGTTTACCCCATTGCCATAACAACCAAGTAATAGCCGCTGTGCTCGGTGAACCCTTTTGCAAGTTTTCACTGGCTTGCCGCAACCAATCACTGCTTGCATCACGTAAGCTTACGATGGCTTGATAGTCTTGTTCAAAACTTGAACCACGACAAACGCTATGAATAACATCTAATGAGTTTTGCAAAGGTCCAGCTGCCACAGGACGATGCAAACTATTTAAAGTATCGTCAATCGCACGGAAATCACCTGCAGGATAGTGAGCCCAATTAATATTGAGTACTTTTTGCAGAACATTATCACGTTGTGCTTCACAGATATGTGTCGCCCAACCAATACTATATGCCCCAGCAGCCGTCATAATAGAACCTGTCAAACCAGTAAATAAACCAATTTGACCACGGTCAGCAAGGAAACGGCTTGCTCCAACATCCGGATACAGACCAATGTTAATTTCAGGCATTGCTAAACGTGAGTATGGCGTAACTAAACGGAATGGTGCTGCCATGAACAAGCCTAACCCGCCCCCCATTACATAACCTTCGCCCCATACAACAACTGGTTTAGCATAGTTATGCAAAAGTAAATCCAAAGCATATTCTTGCTGGAAAAACTTATTTGCTGCTTCTACTTCTTGATTAATGACCAGCTGACGTAATTTGCGAACATCTCCGCCTGCACAAAAAGCTTTTGGCGTTGTCGAATCCAACCAAATTGCTTTTACTCGCTCATCATCACGGAAGTCTTCAAATACTCGTAATAAAGCCGTTACGATTGATTCATCTAAAGCATGTAATGATTTAGGTCGATTCAAACGTACGATACGCCAACCATTTTTCGCTTCTTCTACTACCAAATCCGGATGATAGCTATTTACATTGGGAGAGTTCATCATGCGTCCAATTGCCAGTCTATGGGCTCAATGCCATGTTGTTTCAAATATTGATTTGTTTTTGAAAACACTTTACATCCAAAGAAACCACCACGATTAGCCGCAAGTGGTGATGGATGTGCAGCAGTTAAAACTAAGTGTTTTTCTCTATTTATACGTTGTCCTTTACGTTGTGCATAAGCACCCCATAAAATAAAAACTATGTGTTCGCGTTGTTCATTTAAAACATCAATTACTGCGTCAGTAAACTCTTCCCAACCTTGTTTTTGATGTGATGTGGGCTGTCCTGCTTCTACAGTAAGTACACTGTTTAATAAAAGTACACCTTGCTCGGCCCATTTGGTTAAATCACCATGGCGTGAAACTGGTACACCTAAATCTGTATTTAACTCATGAAAAATATTACGCAAAGATGGAGGTAATGCAACACCTCTTTGCACAGAGAAACTTAAGCCATTTGCCTGATTAGGTCCATGATATGGATCTTGACCTAAAATAACGACTTTCACATGGTCTAACGGCGTAATATTTAAAGCACTAAAAATTTGTTTACTTGGTGGATATATTGTTTTTTGAGCCTGCTTCTGCTGAAACAGAAAGTCTCGCAAACTATCCATATAAGGACTCAGCAAAAATGGAGTTAATGATCTTTTCCAGCTTTCTTCTAATTGAACTTTACTGAGTTTGTCTTGCTGTTGCTCAGTTAATTGCATTAATGTCATCCTAGATCAATTTTCATTTCTAAAACAAAAGTAAGTTAACTTACACTTCTACTTGTAAGTTAACATGTGGATTCTGAAACTTAATCCCTTGTTTTAAATTTTCATACATTTGTGGATCAGTCCATTCAGATTGAACTTGTTCTGAAAAAACAATTCCTTCAAGGTTTAATAACCCCATTTGTTCATTTTGAATATCTTCAAGGAAACTTTGGGCATACCCCGTATCGGTTTCATGAACAATCACTGAATAAACTTCAACATCGCCTTCCCCGTTTTGGGTGACGGTTGATTTTAATACTTGCTGAGCTAGATAGAAGAAGATACGAGAAAATTGCTCGGCTGATGGCGACACTGGTAAAGAAATCCAACGTGCACTAAAAGTTTTACAAGCATCGATATATTGCGGATCATCTTTTTCCCAGAAACAAATCGCATGATCAAAACTATCAAAAAGGTCCTTAATGACACCTTTTAATAGTCCAAAATCATATACCATTTGTCCATGATCTAATTTCGAAGCTTTAAGTAATAACTCGACTTTATAACTATGCCCATGAATCGATCGCTTACAACGATCCGATGTACAGTTACGTACTATATGTGCATTTTCAAACTTAAATAACTTACGAATTAACATGTGCCAAATCGATCATTCCTTCTAAGAACATTATTATAAAGCAAAAGATAAAAACTTCGCACCACTTTTCAAATAGAAACAATTAGCAAAAAGTATGATAAGAGATGTGAAGGAATTTTGAAGATATTGATTTTTACTTTAAATACTGTCTATACAGAAATATGACCCCATCCCTTTTATTAATAAGTTTCAAGTATTACAGACTCAAAAAAAATATCAATAAATTTATTTAGTTAAATGGAGCCAAACTTCTTGAATAGACATATACTTGCTTATCTTTTCGCATTAAAGCACTAGTAAACTGACGCTTCCTATTATTTAGAACAACTTCAATTTGAGCTTGAAAGAAGTTGGATTTAACATCAATAAGACCACTTGCCTGCTTTTTCTTTTGGCTATCAACCGCTGAAAAAGCACTCAATTGCCATAATTCATCAACATTTTGGAAGAACTTCAAATTTTGCTGTCGTACCTGCAATTCTTTTTCGATCGCCCCAACATCTAATTTTTCATCAATACTTGCTAAAACCAATGGTGAAGCAGTATTAATATTTAACTTTGTATTTTCTGGTAAAGCAGAAATATATGGGGCGATCAGATCATATTTTTTCCCATCAAAGCCTCTAACTAGTTTTAACTCTTCAATACGATGAAATTTAGCATTTGAAGCCATATAGCTTGGATCTAAACCTTGATAATAACTACTTTCTGCTCCCATTGGTCCAGCCGGTTCATCATTTGGATCTTGCCAATCAATCACAGCTTGACTTAACTCAGCAGGTAAACCCACTCTTACGAGCAAACGCTCGAACCAACTTTTAGCGTCTTCATTTACGGCACCTTCCCCGTTGGTCAAATTATTTAAATTAAATTTACCCGATTCATCAAGTAAACGCCCAGAGACAGAACCATCTTCTACTGGAAACGGCGGCATAGGTTGAGCCCATGTCTCCTTTAAATGATCCACTCCACCTGCATTATTTGCATCTTGAATTAATAATTCCGAGAAAAATGCTTCTGCACTTTTCGCATAGAGTAGAGACTGATTTTGACGCATTAAGTAAGCCGTATTTTCCATAGTATTATTTTGATGCTTAGCAATTGAAGCAGCTAAAATTGTAGCTAAGGCGACCATAATGAGTATTGTCAGTAAAGCAACACCCCGTTGGTGTTTATAAGTAGCCATTATGAACCACCTTGCTGAGAAAGGGCCAAGTTGCCTTGATTTAAGCTATAGATCCATTCATAACTTACTCCCGCTACTGTAAGTTGGATTTTTATTCCTTTCGGTAATTTTTTTAACTCGTTAGGCTTTGTTGGATCAATATTAACCTCGGGCCATTTTGTTACCTCTTGCGGAGTCAAAACCATAATTTGGTATTGATCAACTTGACTTAACAAGGTACTCGATAAAGGCTGCTCCCTATTCGAAGTATTTAAATTGGTATATTTAAGACGATATAGTTTTTTTTGTTCCGCATCATAACGATACTCAATTCGTTCAAACGGTGAGAGCCCTTGTTTTAAAGGATCAGTTACCCCTGCTTTGCTAAAACGCAAAATTTGATTATCGATTTCTAAAGCTGGATGAAGTTGTCCACCCTGATTTGCCGATAGAGGAATAATTTGCAAAGTATCACGAAGGATTTGTTGATAAGCGTCTTGTAACTCAAATAAATGCACTTCATGTACAGCGTTGCGATCACGAACCTTGAGTAGATAATCGAAAATTTTCCACCCTACTAAAGATAAAACCGCAAAGATAGCTATAGCAACCAACAACTCAACCAACGTAAATCCTGAGGCGCGAGTTAATCGAACACTGCTCGATCGCGCCGCAAGACGAGAAACCATGTTTCGAGTGTGAGGGTCTTTAAAGCTACACTTTGTCTGAGCGCAAAACGAAGAGCTATGCTCTGAATAGCCAGTCGACACAACTCCTGATCGTGCCGCAAGATGCGCAGCTGTGCTACGATAGTGAAAATATTTATTTTTTATCATTATTTTGCTTTCACTGGATAATTAAAAAAGACCATATGAGTAATACCGTTTTGTACTTTTCCCTTATCCGGATCATATAAGCTAATTTGTACATCAATTTTTTGAACATTAGGGCTAACAGTCGATTCAGCTGATTTATCAATCTGCCAAGTCTCACCTTGAGAGGTTACTTGCTTACTTTGAGTACCCTGCAACCACTCTTGATTAATCTCCATCATAGCAATTTCATTCATTGCCACAAATTGAGCTTTGGTTCGTAAAATCGCATTAGAGGTAGACTGAGTGTACTGCATAGCCACTTTAGTTAAAGCGACAGCTGCTACAGCAAAGATTGCCAAAGCAACCATAACTTCTAAGAGGGTAAAGCCTTTAGATTTCATTTATTTTACCCAAGTGATCTATTTGTATTTCCGAACCAATCGGTTTTTGTTCTAGATAAAATTGTATTTTAACGGTCTTGGCTTCACCATTACCAAACCAGATGAGTTGAGGTGTTTTTTCCCCCACTAAATCGGTATTTTTAGCCTTAGAATAATTCTGGCCATCCAAGGGTTCTACAGAAAAAGACACATGCGTAGGAAGTTGCCGTGTTTTAAATTCAGTGTATTTCTGCCATTGGTTTTTTATATCTTGTACTTGCAAGGTACTTTGATCGTGATATTCATATAATTCATAAGAAAATGGTGAGACATCTGTCTCACCATGAGTTTCTAAAGCTAATACACGTGATTGATCTAGTGATTCTTTATTAATTTTTTGCAAATCAAGTAGAAATAACTCTCTTGCCTGCATTGCCTTCTTTTGGTCTATACCACCGATATTCAAGACAACAAGTGAGGTCATAATTGTCATAATCACAATGACCACCATCACTTCTATAAGAGTAAAGCCTTTTTGTGATTGAAATGATTTCGATTTCATATCGACCTATTAAGCATATTGCTCAACTGCTTGTTTCGGTAAGGCCAATGCCTGATCAATATAAGCTACTCTTAAAGTATCTCTTGAACCCAAATAACGTTGGTAAAAACTTGAATTCAGAATTGCAGCAGCCCCATGAGTGAGCGACCAGATTGAAGCTAAGTAATCTCGTGTAGTCATATGACTCTGGATTGACTCTAAATAATGATCAGTCATACGAATAATAATACGTAGGCGCTGCTTTCTCACTTGATAGAGTTCATTAAAAAGATGGTGTACACCTTGAGCAGTAATCGAAAGCTTTTCTTCAATTTGATGAAACAATACTGTTCGTTCCGGATGGTGCAAATGGTGCAACATAAAGAAAGCCAAATGTTCTGGAAAAGCCTTTTCAGTGTCTTGGACCATTTCAAGTAACATGCGCTCATTACGAATAATTAACAGCATGTACAATTCATCTTTGCTTTGAAAATGTTTGTACAAGGTGCCTTTTGCCAAATCAAGCTCAGCAGCCAGCACATCAAGTGTCATTCCGGCTTCGCCATTTTCTAACAACAACTGTTCCGCAACTTGAAATATTAATGCTTCTCTTGCTCGGAACTGAGCTTGACGGTCCATCTTCACGCAATTACTCTCTTTATATAGTTTCTATAAGTTAAATCGCTTTGAGTAAATTTTCGAAATTTTGCGAGGTGATTCTTGCAATTTCCTCAATCGATTTATCATATACATCACTAAGTGCTTTCGCTACATAGGGTACGTATTTTGGTTCATTTGTTTTACCACGATATGGCACTGGAGCCAAATAAGGACTATCTGTTTCAATTAAGAGTCGATCTAAAGGTACTTGCTTGGCAACATCACGTAAATCTTGAGCATTTTTAAATGAAACAATCCCTGAAAAGGAAATATAGTAACCACAGTCCA
Source organism: Acinetobacter sp. ABJ-A23_2 (assembly GCF_044538765.1). Lineage (NCBI taxonomy): Bacteria > Pseudomonadati > Pseudomonadota > Gammaproteobacteria > Moraxellales > Moraxellaceae > Acinetobacter > Acinetobacter sp. ABJ-A23_2. The sequence goes on along the minus strand of NZ_JBIUCP010000011.1, from coordinate 53,439 downwards.
ATACGGCTTTTGCTGTTTCCCAGTCTTCAGTAAAACAATGCAAAATACCATGCGAAGATTGTTCAGCTCGAATAATATCCACCGTATCATGTTTTGCTGAACGTGTATGAACAACTACTGGCTTTTTGACATTTTTAGAGGCTTGAATATGCCGAGCAAAACAAGCCTTTTGCTCATTAATAAAGTCAGTACTGTGGTAATAATCTAAACCTGTTTCGCCTAAAGCCCACACTTTTTCTGATTGAGCTAACTCAGTCAAATACTCAGTCGTTGCTCGAGCCATAGTATCTACATCCTCACAAGGATGCACACCCACCGTATACCCAACATCTTCATGACGCTTTGCGATTTCAGCTAAAGCAACATGATCATCAAGGTCAACTGAAATTGCCATAAACTTAGAGACACCTTCTGCTCGTGCAGCAGCAAGTGCAAGATCTAAATCACCGTTATAAGGCGTTAAATCTAACATTGTTAAATGGCAATGGGTATCAACAAACACTGTACTTTCCTATCTGCTTACATGGTATAACTTGGACGATCTAAAGACATACTACCAGCTAAAATCCGCTCAGCTTCAGCTTTATAGTAAATTCCTTTATCACCACTCAATTGAATTGCGAAACCTTGCGGTTTAAATCCACTTTGCTTATGTGAAATCCACACTACTTTACCAGTTAAAGGAATTTTTTGTGATTGTTCTGGTAACGTAGCTAAAATAAAAATTTCTTGGCCCATCTTCACTTTTTGCTTCGATGGCACAAATAAGCCCCCACCTTGCACATACCCCATATAGCTTGCTTGTAAGGTTGCTCTATCAGGAATATTGACCTGAATAATTCCACCCATTTGTGGTTGCATTATAGTTTCCCCTTAAACGTTCATTAATTTTATAAAAAGTTGATCTGTGATGAGTTGTGTTTGTACATTTTGTTCAACCAATCTTTTAGATTGCTGTAATTCCTCATAAAGACTGAATAAGCTTTCTAAATTATAGTTTTGTGCCAATTGATCAAATTGTAAATCAATATTTTTCTGTGGTTGGTTCAGCTTGACACAAATTAAATCCCCTAACAAGTATTCAAGAAGCATCATAAAATCGTTAAAGTTGAGCTCTTTCTGCCACTTAGCTGAATAAAATAAAGGCATATTTTTTTGGTTAACTACCTTAGTCCAGTCTTCTAAAAATGTTTGTCTTTTCGCAAACCAATCACTAGTAGCAATTTCGACTGCTTGCAAAGGCATATCATTAGAAAGATCTAACAATAATTCAGGTGACACTGCCGCGATTTCAGCCAAATGCTCATTTAGATAAGATGTTGCCTGCTCATATGAAATACGGTCTAAAGCAAAATGCTGTAAGCGACTTCGAATGGTAGCTGGTAATTTCAAATAGTGATCAGCCAACAAAATTAAAACAACGCGCTCACCGGGTTCTTCTAAAGTTTTTAACAGTGCATTTGATGATGCAAGATTTAAAGCTTCAGCTGGTTCAATGACAATAACACGCCATCCTTCACCAGTTTGCTGTACAAATGGCAATAAATCTCGAATTTTTTCTATTTTAATTTTTGCATTCTGTTTTTTATTTTCTTCATCAGTCGTGATATGAACATAGTTCGGGTGCGTGTCTGATTTTAACCATTGACAGCTACTACATTCTCCACAAGCCCCCTGAGGCTGCTTATTTAAACAAAGTACCCATGCTAAAAAATGCTTGGCAAAAGCATGCTTACCACAACCTTGTTTACCATAAAATAATAAGCCATGCCCAATATTAGGAAAACGTGTTGTTAACGTTTCCCACATTGTCTGTTGCCACGGATAAACCTTAGAAGTCACATTCTGATTCATTAAATTAACACTTACTCAAAAGACTCAACAGGCATATTATTTAGACGGTCAAGATCTGCTTGGGTGTCAACACCTGGCGGTAAATTCGCTTCTGCTACAGCAATAGCAATACGATGCCCGTTTTCTAAAACACGTAATTGCTCAAGACTCTCTAGCTTTTCAAGTTTACCCATGTCCCATGTAACATACTCTTGTAACAAGTTCACACGATAAGCATATAAACCTAAATGACGAAATGCTTGGGTATGTACAGTTGGTTCAGCTTGTTTAGCACCATCTCGATCATAAGGAATAGTTGCACGACTAAAGTACAAAGCTTCATTTTGATTAGACATAACCACTTTCACAATGCTATCACGCTGAAACTCATCTAAAGCATGAATAGGCTCACATAATGTAGACATTGAGCAATTTGGTTTTTCAACTAGAAGCTTCGCAACCTGCTGAACAAGTTGAGCTGGCAGTAAAGGCTCATCACCTTGTACATTTACAATAATGTCATCCGCATCCCACCCCTTAATACAAGCAACTTCACTCAAACGGTCAGTTCCCGATGGATGGTCAGCACTTGTTAAAACAACATCAACACCCTCTGCACGGCATATTTCAGCAATACGTTCATCATCGGTTGCTACACACAGATCATCGAAACCTTCAACTTTCTTTGCCTGATCTACTACGCGTAAAATCATAGGTCGATCATGAATAAGTAACAATGGCTTACCTGGCAAACGCGAACTTGAGAAGCGTGCTGGAATAACGATGTGTTTCATTTTTTCTTCCTAAGATATTTGAATATCAAGCTTTTGCAATTGCTGATTTAAAACCTGATAGCACTCTTCAGACAAAACAGCTTTAACAGGTACGACCCAAATAGGCCGTTTAAATTCTGGATGCTTTTCAAGTAAAGGCAACAACTTAACCGCATCTTTTTCAGTCGTAATGATAGGTTGATCATCATTAAATACAAGGTCATCAATAACATAATCATGATGATCACGAAAAGCATGCTCTTGAAATTGGTTTACACCTAAACCTTTAAGTGTTTGGTAAAAGCGCTGAGGAAAACCAATACCAACTACTGCATGGTAATTATTTTGAGTATTGAATGATAATTCAGTTACTGAAGAAGGATTCAATAAGTAAGGTTGTCCGACATCCAGATGCATATGCAGTGCTGTTGATGGGGCAAATGCATGTTCAATAACTGTACCCGTTTTTAAACGTTCAGCTGGTTCACGCAAATAGCCTTCTGGTAATAACTTTCTATTTCCAAGACCACGATTTTGATCAAGCACGATCCATTCTATTTGACGACCTAATGCCCAGTGTTGCAATCCATCATCACTAATAATTAAATCTAGTTTTGCCGATGCTAATAATAACTCGATTGCCGCTTGTCTATTGGGTCCTACTGCCATAGGTACACCAGTTGACTGTACAATCAAAGCAGGTTCATCTCCTGCTTCAGCTGCCTGACTAGCCGATGTTACCAACATAGGAAAAGGACCAGCTCCCCCATAGCCCCGACTAATGACGCCTACTTTTACATTATGCTGTTTTAGGTAATTAACCAGTTCTATTAATAATGGAGTTTTACCACTACCACCCACTGTAATATTTCCAATCACCATGACTGGTACAGGCGCGTCATAGACCTTTTTAAAACCTGAATTATAAAAATAACGATTCAGTAAAAACCCAGCACGATACAAACATGACAATGGACGCAAAACAACCAACCAATTTGATTGCTTATTCCATGCATTTTGTATCAGCTGGGCTAAAGACATGCTTAGTTGTCCTCAAAATTACGCTGATGTAATTGATAATAAGCACCATGCTTAGCAAGTAATTCTTGATGAGTACCTTGTTCAACAATTTGTCCACGATCTAATACGACAATACGGTCTGCATTTTCAATTGTAGATAAACGATGAGCAATCACAATCGTTGTACGGTCTTGCATCGCCTCATCAAATGCTTGCTGAATAAAGTGTTCAGATTCGTTATCAAGCGCACTTGTAGCTTCATCTAAAACGAGAATAGGCGCATTTTTCAAAATTGCACGAGCGATTGCTATACGTTGACGTTGGCCACCAGACAGATTTAGCCCTTGAGCACCTAGTACAGTGTCGTAACCATTTGGTAAGTTCATAATAAAGTCATGGGCATAAGCAGCCTTTGCCGCTGCGATAACTTCTTCGTCGCTCGCATCGTGTAGCTGACCATAAGCAATATTTTCACGTACAGTTCGGTTAAACAAAACAACTTGCTGATTTACCATCGCAATTTGTGTACGCAAACTTGAAAGTTCAATATCACGTATTGGTAAATTATCTAAATAAATTTGACCACTTGAGACTTCTTGGAAACGTACCAACATGTTCACTAAAGAGGTTTTACCAGCACCAGAGCGCCCTACCAATGCAACAGTTTCACCTGGACGAATATCTAAAGAAAAGTCTTTAATCGCCTGAGTGCCATCAGCATAGTTAAGTACAACATGGTCAAAACGAATTGCACCTTGCAACTGAGGTTTAAGCTGACCACTATTTTCTTCTTCAGGTAAATCTAATAATTCGAAAACTGAATGTGCTGCCGCTAAACCACGCTGCAACTTCTCATTAATATCAGTTAAGTTTTTAACAGGTTTAGAAAGAAGACCAGCTGCCGTAATATATGCGACAAACTCACCCGCACTTGTATTACCTAAAATTTGTGGTCTTAAGGCCAACCATACAATAAGAGCCATTGCACAAGCCATGACCACTTGAACAACTGGACTATTTAGGTTTTGCACAATTACCATTTTTAAGCCACGTTTTAAGTTCTCTTCAGATGACTTATAAAAACGCTCTTGTTCTGACTCTTCACCAGCGAAACTTTTAACAACTGCACTACCACTAATACTTTCTTGCACTACATGGTTAACATCACCCATAGTGTCCTGAACTTGTAGTGAAAGTTTACGCATTCTTTTCGATGCCTGACGTACTAAAATACCAATAATAGGTAAGAACACCATAATACAAAGAGTCAGACGCCAATTTGTATAAAACAAATAACCTAACAACCCCAGCGTAATCATGCCATCTCGAACAATGGTTTTTAATGACTCAGATGAAGCAGCTGTCAGTTGCTCGACGTTATACATAATTTTGGCTGTAATATGTCCCGAAGAGTTATCGAGATAATATTGAGCTGGTAATTTTAAAAGTTTTGCATAAACTTCTTGGCGAATGCTAAAAACTAAACTACGTGAGATAACAGCAGTATAGTAGCCGCCCATAAATAAGCCTAGGCCACGGAAAAATACCAATAAAATGATTAATAAAGGGAACCAATCCAGATCTGCTCTACTCGCATTTTGAATTGCATCAATAATAAATTTAATGAGCTTAGCAACTGAAACCTCTGTTGCTGAGTTCATACCGAATCCGATAAGAACTAATAAGGCCACGCCCCAATAAGGTTTTAAATAAGATATGAGACGCAAATAAACCTTAAAATCTTGATTCACTAAGAAAAACCTCTAGAAGGAACTTTGGTACTAATATTGATGTTAACAAAACCGAGTTGTCCTGCTACATCCATAACACGAATAACATCCTGATGAGACGCCTTTGCATCAGCAGCGATGATAAACATAAAGTCACGGCGCTCTTGAGCAATTTGCTTAATTGCAGTGCTCAAATCAGCCCCATCTTTGCTAGATAAGGCCTGACCATTTACAGCGTAATGACCGCTAGAGTCTACCACGACTTCAATTTTATGATCGTACTGTTTTGGTGGGACACCTTGGGCATCTGGTAAAGTTAAATTGATGCGACTTGGCTGATTAAAAGTGGTAGATAACAATAAAAACACCAGAATGAACAGTAAACAATCAATCATAGGCGTTAGATTGATATGAATGTCTTCAACTTGAGAACGTTTAAACTTCATATTTGTTCCCTACCCATCAACCAACACGGCGATGTTCTTGCGCAACTGAAGAACGCTTGTAAAACAACGATGCATGGAAGAGTGTAGATTGCTGCTCTAACTCCGCAATGTAATTTTGCACCACTCTTTGAAAATAGCGATATGAAATAAGAGCAGGAATTGCAATGAGCATACCAACCGCTGTCGTGATCAATGCCTTTGAAATACCAGGAATCATTAAGCTTGGGCTACCTGCCGAACCAAAATCAATCACAAGAAAAGACTCAATAATCCCTACAACCGTTCCAAGTAACCCAAGTAAAGGTGCAATAGCACTTAAAGTTCCCAAGAAGTTAATATTTTTTTCTAAATAAGAAATTTCTTGAGAAGCCATTGCTTCCATTTGAGCCCGAGCAAATTGCTCTCCATGCTCCTGATGCTCAAAACCAGCTTTTAGAATATTTCCTAATGCTGTGCTTGGGGCATCAGTATCTTGCTCTAAATTCGTGATGATATGAGAAATATCTGCACTACCATCACTCATCAGTGCTTTAGGCAAAACTTGTGAACGTCTTAAACGTATAAAACGCTCAATACTAATAGCGACTGTTAAAATTGAACACAAAATTAAAGGCAGCATTAACCAGCCGCCCGCTTTCACAAGTTCCCACATATTTTCTTCCCCAAGAATATAAATTAGAAATATATGACCTAACTTAGAATTAATCTGGTAAACAAATATTCAAAATACCATCTAACTCATCGAGTGAATGATAATGAATAACAAGTTTACCTTTACCTTTCTGGTTATGATCAATTTTAACATTGGCACCAAATCGTTCAGAGAGTTTCTGTGTCAATTGTTCAATATCTGGTGCAACAGGAGTTTTTTCCTTTTCCTGTTTAGGTTCGTTCCAATCACGAACTAACTGCTCAGTCTGACGAACAGATAATCCTTTTTCGATAACAATGTTGGCAACTTCAAGTTGCTCTTTACCTTTTAAGGTCAGGATCGCACGAGCATGGCCCATATCAAGCTGACCTTGTTGCATAAATTCTTTAATATCATCAGCCAAACTCAATAGACGCAACAAATTACTGACCGTTGTTCTCGCCTTACCTACAGTATCGGCAATTTCCTGATGACTTAAACCAAACTCATCATGAAAACGTTGCAATGCCAAGGCTTGATCAATTGGGTTTAAATCTTGACGTTGAATATTCTCAATAAGTGCTAAAGCAATCGCGACTTGGTCATTTAAATCACGAACAATTGCTGGAATTTCAGTTAAACCAGCAATTTGTGCTGCACGCCAACGACGCTCACCTGCAATAATTTCGTAAGGATGAGCTTCATCATCTACAGGACGAATAACGATTGGTTGCATCACCCCATGTTTTTCAATAGAAGATGCCAACTCTTGCAAATCATGCTCATGAATAAAACGACGTGGCTGATATTCACCTCGTTTCAACAAATTCACATCAATTTGCTTTAACTGCCCGTGATCAAGTGCTTGAGCTTCTAGTTGTAATTTTTCTTTTTGAATTGAACCAAGTAATGCATCTAAACCACGTCCTTTCGCCAATCCGCGTTTTTTGATGCTCATACTTTACTTCCTTTCTTCACTTTACTTTTCTTTAACATCTCAGCTGCAAGATTTAAGTATGCAACTGCACCCTTTGAACTCTTTTCAAAATAAATAACTGGTAAACCGTGTGCAGGCGCTTCAGCCAATCGAACGTTACGAGGAATCACGGTGTCATAAAGCTTTTTACCAAAATACTGTTCTAACTCAGCTGATACATCACGAGTTAAAGCATTACGCGCATCATACATTGTGCGTAAAACACCAATAATTTCTAAATCAGGATTTAATGCTTTTTGAATACGATCGATAGTTTGGGTTAAATCAGCCAAACCTTCTAATGCATAATACTCACATTGCATAGGAATGATTACACTATCTACGGCAGCTAAGGCATTTACCGTAATTAAACTTAAGCTAGGGGCACAGTCAACAATAATGTAATCAAAAGAATTTCTAATTTCGTTCAGAGCATTCTTTAAAATGAATTCACGACCTTCTTGTTCTGCAATTGCCAGCTCAACACCAGAAAGCTCACGATTTGAACCTAAAACTTTATAACCAACCTCAGCCTTTTGAATTGCAGTTTCGATTGGTACTTCACCCAATAACACATCAGTGATTGAGTAAAGTAGATCATTCTTTTGAATACCAGACCCCATCGTGGCATTACCTTGTGAATCTATATCAACAAGTAACACACGTTTTTTCAATACAGCAAGTGATGCTGCAAGGTTTACTGCAGTCGTTGTTTTACCAACACCACCCTTTTGGTTTGCAATCGCAATAATTTGAGCCATGGTAACCCTAATACTTTTTTATTTAAATTCGTTGAAGTAAAAGTAAATGACGTTGTTCATCAAGTCTTGGTACATGCAGTTCAATCACTTTACATGAAAATTCCTGCTTAAGCTCTTCCATTTCTTCAACTGGAATCAGTCCTTTCATCGCAGCAATTATACTCTGCTCATGCAAATATGGACGCGCAGCATCAACAAAATCAGTTAACGATGCAAATGCACGACTTGTAATCACATCAAATTGGCCAAGCTCATCAATTGTATCTTGATTTTCAACGCGTGTTTGCACGGCTACTACGTTTTTAAGCTTAAGGTCAGCAATAAACTGTTTCAAAAAACGAATTTTCTTACCATTTGAATCAAGCAATACACATGAGCGTTCCGGCTGACATAATGCAATGATCATGCCTGGCATACCGCCACCTGTACCTACATCGAGTAAACGGCCTGTTGGCAAATCTTTCAAAATACTTAGGCTATCTAACAAATGCTTCACTAACATTTCTTTCGGATCACGAATCGCTGTTAGATTATAAGCTTTGTTCCAAAGTACCAAAGCATCTTGATACTTTAACAATAATGTCAAAGCTTCATCGCTAAGCGACAAACCTAATTTTTGACTACCCTGTTGTAACTCTTGAAAAAATGGATGCATAAACAGATAACATCTAAGTAAAATTTAAAACAAAGTATACCCATTTATGCATCGTGGAACACTATTTAACGATTAGCGATTATGCAGTTAATCGTAGAAGCCTTCACGAATTTGCAAATCTAGCTCCATTAGGCGCTCTGGCGTCCCCACATCTACCCATGCACCCTTAAGCTTTTCAGCAGATACCTTTTGATTTTGCATCGCTTGCTTTAATAGTGGAGCTAAAGGACGTTTACCAGGTTCCAATCCATCAAAAAGCTTAGGATGGATAACAGATACACCACTAAAAGTGAGGTTCTCACCCTTCACATCTTGATCGAATGCAAAAGCGCGCCCATCCAATAATGTAAAGTCGCCGTCAGGATGTTGTTTAGGATTATCAACTAACACAAGATGAGCTAAATCATCATTTAGCTTAATATCGCGTAGAGCTTCAAAATCCATTGTTGTCCATACATCTCCATTCACTAGAATAAAAGGATCTGTTCCAAGCAGTGGCAAAGCATTAATAATTCCGCCAGCTGTTTCTAATCCTTCTTCTTCTCGTGTCCAACGGATGTCCACACCAAATTGAGAGCCATCTCCCAAGCTACTAATGAGTTTATCGGCTAACCACGCAGAATTGATGACTATTTCGGTCACACCCATATTCTTAAGTTTTTCAATATGCCACACAATAAGGGGCTTACCACCCACCTCAAGCAGAGGCTTTGGTGTATATAGCGTGAGTGGACGCATACGATTGCCCAAGCCAGCAGCAAGAATCATTGCTTTCATTATGCGGCTACCTCATAGGGACCATATTTCTCGATAAATTTAGGCATTACTATGTTATTTATAAATACCATAAACTCGTCAAGTTCAGCGTAACCACGGCTCTCTTCAAGTAAATACCACATGACTCGCGGCAAGTCTTTTAAATAACCAGACTTACCATCTCGCTCAAACAAACGGACAAAAATACCCAAAATTTTGATATGGCGTTGAATTGCCATTAAATCGGCATCACGCTTAAATTGCTCAAAAGTTCGGTTTTGTTTAGCCGATGCTGGTAAAAGTTCATAGAAAACTTTAAACCATTGATAAACACGTTCAGCGTTCCACTGCACATATGCATCACGTGTAATCGAGATTAAATCATAAGTATCAGCACCAATAACCGCGTCTTGGAAGTCGATTACTCCCAATTCCTCTTCATTGGTAATTTTCATTAAATTACGACTATGAAAATCACGATGCACAATAACTTGAGGCTGAGCCAATGCAGCATGAGCTAAGAAATCAAATGCATCATCAATAGTTTTCTTTTGCTCAGCCGTTGGATGAATCCCGAGTGATGGCAACATCCAATCTGTTAGCAACTGCATTTCAGACACAAGCTTTTCATAAGAATAAACCGGGAAATGATCAGTACCATTAATTGATTGCAAATGAGTGAGCTGCTTAAAGCTTTGTTCGTAGTATTGATCAACTGTTGCATCATTCAATAATGTCGACAACAGTACATCACCAAAGTCTTCTAACAACAGAAAACCTTGTGTTAAATCTTTTGCAACAATCTGAGGTACTCGAACCCCATGACCCGCAAAAAATTCGTCAATGGTTACAAACGGAACACAGTCTTCTTTTTCAGGAGGCGCATCCATAAGCATATACGTTTTATTTTGTAACTGGATGCGAGCATAACGACGAAAGCTGGCATCCCCTGCTAAATAAGCGATCTGAAATTGATCATTTTCAAGAACAGATGTAAGCCATGTATGTATCAATTGTTCACGTTGTGTATTCATTTGCAATAAAATCTAAAACAAGCTGAGATTTTTGAAGGGTTAAGTGTAGCCACTTATAAACTTTTTCTCTATGATGCGACAATAATTAATTGTGAATTAGCATACTTGGTTAATGAGACAATGAAGCATCAGTTTAAATTTAATCCTTTAGCGACCGCTATTTTTACGCTCTTATGTGGCTCCATACAATCAAGTTATGCTGAGTCAGCTGGTGTTGTCTCCAACATAGACAATAATCAACTTAAGGCGAGTATTAAGGAAGCCTATCCAGGGCAGGAATTCTTTCAACAATATTATGTTGATAAATCTGCACCTGAGGCGCAGTTGCGCAATAATAAATATTTGAGTTCGGCATTTTGCCAAGGAACTTGGATTACACCAATCAATCCTGAAACTAAAGCATTAGATGCAGATAAGGCTACATCGGTTGTAACTGCCGATTACGGTCATTACAACCCTGCTGGCGACTCTGAGCTAGAAGGAAACGTAGTAATAGACCAAGAAGGTCGTACTGTTCGTGCCGATAAAGTTACCATCGATAAAACTCAAACATTTGCTCATGCACAAGGTCGAGTTCAGTTAGCCCAAGGCGGCTTACTCTCTCAAAGTGATGAAATTAATTACAATTTAAAGACTCAAACTGGCGATTTAAATAATAGTTTTTATATTTCTGAACAGCAGCATGCACATGGTCACGCTGGAAAAATCGAAAGAACATCTCCAAATGTAATGGTTCTTAATGATGCAAGCTATACCACTTGTCCACCAGGTCAAAAACCTGCTTGGAAAATTCAGGCTAATAAAATTGAGCTGAATCAGGAAACTGGTCGAGGCGTCACTCGCAATGCAAAGATCTATGTTAAAGATGTTCCAGTTATAGCAGTCCCATACTTTAACTTCCCAATTGATGACCGTCGAACTACAGGTATTCTTAACCCTCAGTTTGGTTTCTCGGGTTTCTCAAATAGTGGTGGTGGCGGTGAACTTTCTGTTCCAATTTATTTAAATCTTGCACCTAATTATGATGCAACGATTACTCCACGATATCTATCAGAACGTGGAGCTATGCTCAAAGGTGAATTTCGCTATTTAACGGATGGATTTGGTGCAGGGGTAATATCAGGCGGTATTCTTCCATCTGATAAAGAATATAACGATAAAGACCGTAAAGATTTTAATTTCCTCCACAATTGGAATATTAATGATCAATGGTCTACCAACCTTGAATATCACTATGCATCTGATAAAGATTATTTTGCAGACTTAGACAGCAGTCCGAACTCTAAAACTGATGTAAATCTTCGTAGAGCTTGGGAGCTGAACTACCAGCATGGCATTCCAGGTTTAAAAGCTCAGCTTAAAGTTGAGGACTTCCAGACACTAGACCCTTCAGTTCTGGATGCAAACAAACCTTATGCCCGTTTACCACAGTTCTTATTAAACTATGTCACAGGTAACCCACAAGGTTTACAGTACGAATTTAATAACGATACGGCATACTTCAAAAAATCAATTAATGATGGTTCTGCTCAGGAAAGTAGTGGTACGCGTATTTATAACCAGTTCGCAACACGTTATAACTATCGTACACCAGCGGCTTTCGTTATCCCTGAAGTGTCTGTACGTTCTATTCAGACTTTCTATGACAAAGACAGTATTGCCTCACAAGACTTAGATGCTAGTTCAGAATCCAAATCAGTTGTTGTACCCCAGTTTACTTTAGATACAGGTCTGACATTTGAGCGCGATGGTAAATATCTCCAAACCATTACACCTCGTGCTTTTTACGCTTATGCTCCTTATAAAAATCAGAACAGTTATCCAAACTTTGACTCAACTTCAGCATCGGTTAATTACGATCAATTATTTAACCCTTACCGCTTCTATGGACATGACCGCCTTGAAGACAACAATTTCTTATCATTGGGTGTAAGTTATAGTTTATTTGATACGGTGGGCTTAGAACGTTTACGTGCAAGTGTAGGCCAAAGCTATTATTTTGAAGATCGACGTGTAACTCTACAAAATCAACCCGATGCATTTGATACTGAGCGCAATACAGGACCAGTTGTAAGCTTAACAAGCCAACTCAACCAGAACTTTACTATTGGAGCAAATTCAGCATGGATGTCAAACGGTGATAACGCTCAGCGAGACTTCCAAGTTTACTATACAGGTGACAAAGGCAACCTATACAACTTAGGTTACTTCTATCGCAAAAATATTCCTGGTCGTCAAGAAACTTATGATCAAGTTGTTGCATCCTTTATACAACCAATTAAAGACAACTGGCGTATTATGGGTCTTGTTCAATATGACATGGACAATGATGTGGCTCGTGAGTTGTTATTAGGTGTTAACTATGAATCATGTTGCTGGGGTATCTCAGTCTATGGTCGTTCTTACTATAACGACCTAGATGATCCAAAATCTCCTAATGTTAACGAGAAACGCGCGATTATGGCTGAAATTACGCTTAAAGGTTTAGGTGGTTTAAACAATAAACTCGCGTCTATACTTGAAAATCGCGTTTTAGGTTTTAATAAAATTAATCAATCTTGGACACAACGTTAATGAAGGCAAAGCATCTTAAACAGTTTTTTAAAGCAACAACCCTTGCTGTATTAATATCTTCATCAATGCATAGTTTTGCCCAACCCACTGATGAAGTTGTGGCAATTGTGGACAATAGCGTAATTTTAAAAAGTGACCTTGAACAAGGAATGGCAGAAGCTGCTCACGAATTGCAAGCACAAAAAAAAGAAGTACCACCTCAACAATACCTACAATTTCAGGTTTTAGATCAACTCATTTTACGTCAAGCTCAACTTGAACAAGTAAAACGTTATGGCATTAAACCTGATGAGAAAAGTCTAAACGAGGCAGTACTAAAAGTAGCAAGTCAATCCGGCAGTAAAAGTCTAGAAGCTTTTCAACAAAAGTTAGATGCAATTGCTCCAGGAACATATGAAAACTTACGAGGCCGTATTGCTGAAGATTTAGCAATTAATCGCCTACGCCAGCAACAAGTGATGTCTCGTATTAAAATTAGTGACCAAGATGTCGACAATTTTTTAAAGTCACCACAAGGACAAGCTGCTCTTGGTAATCAGGCTCACGTGATTCATATGCGAATCGCAGGAGACAACCCTCAAGAAGTTCAGAATGTAGCCAAAGAAGTTCGCTCAAAGCTTGCTCAAAGCAATGACATAAATGCTCTTAAAAAACTTTCAACTGCGACTGTAAAAGTTGAAGGTGCAGATATGGGATTCCGCCCTCTTTCTGATATTCCAGCAGAACTTGCCGCTCGTATTACTCCACTCCAAGATGGTCAAACAACTGATCTAATCTCTGTACGTGATGGTGTACATGTTCTAAAACTCTTAGAACGCAAGCAAAATGAACAAAAAGCATTGGTACCGCAATATCAAACTCGCCACATTCTTATTCAACCATCTGAAGTGGTAAGTCCTGAAAATGCGAAACAAATTATTGACAGCATTTACAAGCGATTAAAGGCGGGACAAGATTTCGCTACGCTTGCTGCAACCTATTCAAATGATACAGGTTCAGCACGTGATGGCGGTAGTTTAGGTTGGGTTACACCAGGTATGATGGTTCCTGAGTTTGATAAAAAAATGCAGGAAATTCCTGTAGGTCAAATTAGTGAGCCTTTCCAAACTCAATTTGGCTGGCATATTCTACAAGTAACAGATAAACGCGAAAAAGATATGACTCATGAATATCAAGAGCGTATGGCACGTCAAATTTTAGGTGAGCGTCAATTCAATACCGAAGTTGATAGCTGGTTACGAGAAGTACGTGCTAATGCATATGTAGAGATTAAAGACCCTAGTCTCGACAAAAAGAATTTACAAAAGTAAGTTCTTTTTGCTGCTATTAAAACCTGTGTTTATCACAGGTTTTTTTATGAATAAAATCTGGCTAATAAAAAACCGGTTATTTACATAACCGGTTTCTATAAATCAAGCCCTAACGGGAATTATTTATAACGATCAACCATTTTCTCTAAAGAAATTGGACGGATCTTGTCAGCATTTCCAGCTGTACCAAATGCTTCATAACGATCAATACAAATTTGCTTCATTGAATCTACAGTTTTAGCAAAGTATTTACGTGGATCAAATTCAGCTGGGTTTTCAGCCATAAACTGACGAATTGCGCCAGTAGATGCTAAGCGTAAGTCTGTATCGATATTGATCTTACGTACACCATGTTTAATTGCTTCTACAAGCTGTTCAACAGGTACACCATAAGTCTCTTTAATATCACCACCGAACTCATTGATTACTTTCAACCATTCTTGTGGTACAGAGCTTGAACCGTGCATAACAAGGTGAGTATTTGGTAATGCCGCATGAATTTCTTTAATACGGTCAATTGCCAAGATATCGCCTGTAGGTGGACGAGTGAATTTGTAAGCACCATGTGAAGTACCCACAGCAATCGCTAATGCATCTACATTGGTATCAGCAACAAATTGAGTCGCTTCTTCAACAGAAGTAAGAAGTTGTGAGTGATCAAGTACACCTTCAGCACCAACACCGTCTTCTTCGCCTGCCATACCAGTTTCAAGGCTACCTAAACAGCCAATCTCACCTTCAACAGAAACACCACATGCATGTGCCAAAGCAACAACATTACGAGTTACATCAACGTTATATTCGTAAGATGTAGGTGTTTTACCATCTGTACCTAATGAACCGTCCATCATTACAGAGCTAAAGCCAAGCTGAATTGAACGTTGACAGATATCAGGGCTTGTACCATGGTCTTGGTGCATTACCACTGGAATGTGCGGCCATTCTTCAATTGCAGCCAAAATAAGATGGCGCAAGAATGGAGCGCCTGCATATTTGCGAGCTCCAGCTGATGCCTGAACAATTACAGGTGAATTGGTTGCATCCGCGGCAAGCATAATTGCACGCATTTGTTCTAAGTTATTTACGTTAAATGCTGGTACGCCGTAGTTATGTTCTGCAGCGTGATCCAAGAGCTGGCGCATTGAAATGAGTGCCATAATATCCTCCCAGGTAGTGCGGCTTATTCTACCTTGTCATTTATTTCAATTCAGCAACAAATCACAGTATTTCAAAAAAAATCCCTGCATTTGCAGGGACTTTTTAACAAAATACAACAAATTAATGAGTTTCTGAAGCAGCCGGCTCGCTAGACGCGCCACCTTCAACCACGTCAGTATTCTTTTCATCTAAAACTGGCTTATCAAGCGAATCAATTGTAGCTTGCTGTTCAGGAGTTACTTTATCAGCAACTGCTGTAGAAGCAGCATCTTGCCCTGCTTTAGAAGACTCTTCTTTTTTAGCACAAGCAGTCAACATCACTGGAACAATTAACAAAGCAGCTAAGGTAAGTTTTAAATTCATCACTATTTTCCACAATTGGTGATTTAGTGCTCATTATTTTATTTCAGAAATATGACAATTTAATGACTTATCCATGAAAAAGGGGTTGAACCCAACCCCTTCTTATTTTTACATATATGTATTATGCACGTTCTAATAAAACTGCAACTGCCGGCAAAGTTTTACCTTCAACAAACTCAAGGAATGCACCACCACCAGTTGAAATATAACCAATTTGGTCAGCAACATTATATTTATCAATCGCAGCTAGAGTATCGCCACCGCCAGCAATTGAGAATGCGTCAGATTGAGCAACTGCAAGAGAAAGTGCTTTAGTACCTTCACCAAATTGATCAACTTCAAATACGCCAACAGGACCATTCCAAAGAATCGTTTTTGATGTTGTTAAAATATTTGCAAATGCTTTAGCTGTTTCAGGACCCACATCTAAAATCATGTCATTTGCTGTTACGTCTTCAACTTTTTTAACAACTGCTTGTGCTGCTGCTAAAGAACCTAAGAAATCTTCAAAATTAATTTGAGATGCATCAGCAACAACAACATCTGTAGGAAGTGGAACACTTACTTTAGCAGCGATTTGTTTTGCCGTTTCAATCAAGTCAGCTTCGTATAAAGATTTACCAACGTTGTAACCTGCAGCTGCTAGGAAAGTATTTGCAATACCACCACCAACAATAAGTTGATCGCAAATAGTAGACAATGAGTTTAAAACATCAAGTTTTGTTGAAACTTTAGAGCCAGCAACAATAGCCACCATTGGTTTTTCAGGTGTTTGCATTGCACGGCCAAGTGCGTCTAATTCAGCAGCTAATAATGGACCAACAGCTGCAATAGGAGCAAAACGTGCTACGCCTTCTGTAGAAGCTTCTGCACGGTGAGCAGTACCGAATGCATCCATCACAAATACATCACATAAAGCAGCATACTTTTGTGCAAGTTCCGGATTATTTTTCTTTTCACCCGCGTTAAAACGAACATTTTCAAGCAAAACTACTTGGCCAGCTTGAACTTCTACGCCATCAAGATAGTCAGTAAATAATTTAACTTCTTGGCCTAGTGCTTCAGTTAAATATGCTGCAACTGGTGCAAGCGATTGCTCAGGCTTTGGTTCACCTTCAACAGGACGACCTAAATGCGAAAATACCATTACAGCCGCGCCTTTTTCTAAAGCAGCTTTTATTGTTGGAAGTGCTGCACGTAAACGAGCATCGCTGGTAATCACACCATTTTTAACAGGAACGTTTAAATCTTCACGAATAAGTACACGTTTACCTGCTAAGTTAAGGTCAGTCATACGCTGAAAATTCATGTAAAGCTCTCTTTATGATTTTAAAAACGCGCCAATTTTAAATGATTACATCAAAAAAGGTTAGTTTTTTTGCATAAAAGCTGTAGAAAACCAAAGTTTTGATTATGATAGAGGTAGTAATTTAATATTTCATCCATTATGTCTATTCATCCAGATCCACAAATCAATCGTTTAAATGTTTTAGGTGAACCTTTAGCAAGCTGCTGTTTTGACCCTATTACGGGTTATTTTCGAAATGGTTTTTGCCATACAGCCGTAACAGATCTTGGGCAACATACCGTATGTGCTCAAATGACATCTGACTTTTTAAATTTTTCGCAAAAAGTTGGCAACGATCTCATTACGCCTCTACCTGAAGCTGGCTTTCCTGGTCTACAACCAGGCGACTTCTGGTGCATTTGTGTAACTCGCTGGGTAGAAGCATATCAAGCTGGTCAAGCACCACCTGTCAAACTTCATGCCTGCCATCAAGCAGTATTAAGCTATGTCCCATTAGATGTATTGATGGAATATGCAGTGTAATGAAACACCCCCAAATTATATTGGCATCGAGTAGTCAAACACGTAAGGATTTGATGAATCGTTTGGGAATCGAATATATCTGTATTAGTCCAGATATTGATGAGAGTCCTCGTGGCGAGACTCATGCTGATGATTTAGCGAAAAGACTAGCATTTACTAAAGCTCAGGTGATTGCTCAGAAAAATCCTCAAGCGATTGTAATTGGATCAGATCAAGTCGCATGGCGAGAACATGCACCTCATGATTTTATTGGCAAACCATTAACGATTGAAAATGCTAAAGCCCAGTTAGCAGCAAACTCAGCCAGAACAGTTTTTTTTAGTACAGCCTTAAGCGTCCAATGTCTTGAAAAAAACTTTGAACATACTCTAGTTGAACATTATCAAGTTAAATTTCGCAATTTAACTCGTCTTGAAATCGAGAGATATGTCGATTTAGACCAACCCCTTCATTGTGCTGGAAGTTTTAAGTGTGAAAGTCTTGGCATTAGTCTATTTGAGAAAATGATAGGCCAAGATCAAACCACCCTAATGGGTTTACCCATGATTCAACTTTGTCAGATTTTAAGACAGCTTGAACTTCAAATTCCTTAATATTTTTTAGCTTACTTATAGGTTATCTCCATGACAGAACCTTTAACCGTTCTAGGCGGCATTACTGCTGAACATTTTTTAACAGAATATTGGCAGAAAAAACCATTACTTGTGCGTAATGCCATGCCTGAAATCATTGGCATGTTAGAGCCAAATGATGTGAGAGAATTCGCTTTAGAAGATCATGTTAGTGCGCGTCTTATCCGTCAGAAAGACAAAAATCCAAATGAATGGCATGTAAAGTCGTCTCCTCTAACCAAAGGTGACTTTCAAAAATTACCAAAGTTATGGACACTCTTGGTACAAGCGGTTGATCATTATTCATTTGATTTAGCTGGTTTATGGAAGAAATTTCCTTTCATTCCCCAATGGCGTCGTGATGACATCATGGTTTCTTATGCTCCTAAAGGTGGTTCAGTTGGAAAACATTTTGACTTTTATGATGTATTTCTTGTTCAAGGACATGGACACCGTCGTTGGCAATTAGGCCAAATGTGTGATGCAAGCACTGAACTTGTTCCTAATCAACCATTAAAGCTATTGCCAGAAATCGATGTTCATTTTGATGAAGTTTTAGCACCTGGTGACTTATTATATGTCCCACCAGGATTATCACATTATGGCGTTGCCGAAGATGATTGTTTAACTTTCTCATTTGGTTTCCGTATGCCTAATGTTTCAGGCATGATCGATAGAATTAGCGATCAATTTGCGATTGATGAATTACTACAGAATCCAGTTGTAGATATTGCTAGAAAGAACCTTCCTCAAGTTGGTGAAATTAATAAAGAAGAATTGGCTTATTTAAGAGAGTTAGTTTTAGCTCAGTTGCAAAACTCATCAGTACTTGATGCTGCCATCATGGCGTATATGACTGAGCCTAAATATCCAGATAACATTCCTGAACCAGACGAAATCGAAATTGAAGATCTCAATGCTATTTTGTCAGAAGGTTATGAACTATTGCTTGAACCAGCTTCTCGTCTACTTTATACAGAACAAAATGGCACTTTAAAGTTTTGGGGTAATGGAGAAGATTTACCAATAGTGGAATCTTTTGCCACTCAACTCAAAGCAATTGCAGATGGAGAAAGCATCCCTTTCAACGACCAGCTGAGCAGTTTAGATATTTTAGAGAATATTGTTCAATTATTGAATGATTCAATTCTTATGTTACTGCCACCTGCAGAATAATATCGTCTAAATACATTAAAAGGAGGAATTTATAAAATTTCTCCTTTTTTCTTTTATAAATACATGCTTAAATATACCATTCTTTAAATCTATTTTATGGCTGTATGTCTATGGTATAAATTTATTTTTCTACATCAAAAAATTATCTAGTTAATACGTCTGATTAAGACATAGAAATTTTTTCAATAAATATAAAATTCACATCTAGAGCATTATGCTTTGAACTTCTATTGCTTTTAAAAAACCCATTTTTTCCTATCAATAACAATCAATACAATGTAAAATTGTGCGTTCGTGCTTTTTATTTATACACTCGACCATTTAGGCTAAGAGCAATTTTTTTGTGTGAGGCTACTAAAATATGTCAAAAAAAGATGACATCATTACCACTGCTTTAAGACTTTTTAACTCATATAGTTATAACTCTATAGGGGTTGATCGTATCATCAGTGAGTCTGGTGTAGCAAAAATGACATTTTATAAATACTTCCCTTCAAAAGAGAAACTTATTGAAGAGTGTTTATTATTAAGAAACTCACTTTTACAGAATTCTCTGACTGCTGCTATATCTAAAGAAGATGAAAACGACCCGTTGAGTCGTATCAAAGCAATTTTCTTATGGTATTCAGATTGGTTTAATAGCGAAGACTTTAATGGCTGTATGTTTCAAAAAGCTTTAGAAGAAGTATTAAAACAATACCCTTCAACACATCAACCAGCGACTTTATATAAAATATGGTTAACGCAACTCATGCAAGACCTTCTCGTCCAGCATGAAATTGAAGAGTCTCGTCCTCTGGCATTGTTATTAGTCAATATATTAGAAGGCATGACCATTCAAGCTCAGGTGGAACATGGCTCAGTAAAAATTTATGACTATTGGAAGCGTGTAGAGAAACTTATTGAATTTGAAAAAGTTGCACACTAAAAAATAAAGCGTGATATTATTCTTCTTATATTGTTGAATCTTCTTCTTATTCATCACGCTGCGTCTGAAAGTCATTCTAGTCTAGAGTTAGACGTTTTTTTTTGGACTATACATCCCAAACTAGAATATACAGACCTGTCTGTACAGGATTGATTATATCCTTAAAAAGTAAAAACTCAATCTTTTTTTATTCCCCTTTTAAACATAAATCAGAATTAACTATTGATAGAGCAAAAAAGAGGATTTATTTTCTTTGACATTGTTTCATTTATACTTAACAATTACGCTTCTCACACAATGCAACACTTTTGACACAAAACAACTACAAATTATTGTTATACCTTAATAATGCTATATATTTATCAATTACACTTATAAACCTTTTCAACAAAAACAATTGGATTGATTAGTTTTGCTACATTCATTTTCATAAGATCAATCTATACTATGCCGGCCATATTGATATAGGTATAAAGTATGAAAGATGGACTCCAAATTGAAGAAATGAAAAATGCGGCTGATTCAGTCGTAGGAACATTAAAGTCTTTAGCTAACACTGACCGTTTATTAATTTTATGTCACTTAGCTCATGAGGAGTTGAATGTCTCTCAAATCGAAGAGAAAACACAAATCACCCAACCCACCCTTTCACAACAATTGATGATGCTACGTAAAAGTGATGTCGTTTCAACACGTCGTGATGGCAAACAAATTTTCTACTCCATAAAGGATGATAAGATGCACTCCATTTTAAATACGCTTTATCAGTTATACTGTATAGAATAACTGCGCTGAACTTATAAAATTATAATAATATTAATGTATTCCTGAAATATGCGATTTTTCAACTTGGTAGCTGGTAATGATCCAAGCAAAGAGGACTGAAAATTCGCGTAGTTTTTCTAACATTCAAATCTATTGAAAACAAAAATAATCTCTCTATTTCTTTTTATATCTCCCTTAACTCGTCTTAACCCTCAATAATTAAGTTTACTTATTTCCATTATTGTCTGTAATATAAGCAAAACATTATTTTAATTACTCTAGCATTCAAATTTTACTATTTTAAAAACAAATACTTAATATTACCATTTTTTATAAATATGATTAGTGAGTATAAAAAAGCTTAAGATTCACATCACTTAAGTATAAAATACTCCGCTTGTTCAACCTTTAGCCACGAATAGGTTAATAAGGCCTTTATATGCTTGAATTCTTTTCTCGATTAAGCTTAGTCACCAAAATTATTATCGCCATTATTTTAGGGATAGGCGTTGCTCTCTTATTTCCAAACGTTACGCCCTACCTAAGCTTGTTTGGTGAACTGTTCATTAAAGCATTGAAATCGGTTGCCCCTATTTTAGTCTTTGTCCTAGTTCTCTCATCGATTGCCAACTTTCAGGTTGGTCACAGTGCAAATTTACGTCCAGTCTTACTATTATATGTAGTAGGTATGTTATTAGCCGCTTTTAGTGCTGTTGTAGCAAGCTTATCTTTTCCAAGCACCTTATTTCTCAACACTGTTTCGCATAACAACTTACAAGCGCCAGGTAGTCTCGCTGATATATTAAAAAACTTGCTTTTAAGTTTTATTGCAAACCCAGTACAAGCGATTAGCGAAGCAAACTTTATTGGTATTCTTGCATGGGCGATTGGTCTCGGTTTAGCAATGCGCCACAGCTCAGATACCACTAAACAAGTAATGCATGATGTTTCACATGCAGTGAGCGCGATTATTCATAAAGTGATTGCATTTGCTCCGGTGGGTATTTTTGGTTTAGTGGCAGTAACTTTTGCCGATGCTGGTTTAGCAACGCTTGAAAGCTATGCACAATTATTAGCTGTTCTACTAGGAACAATGCTTTTTGTTGCCCTTGTAGTTAATCCAATTTTGGTGGGTTTAACAATTCGTGGTAACCCATACCCACTTGTTTTTAAATGCTTAAAAGAAAGTGGTATTACCGCATTCTTCACCCGCAGCTCAGCAGCTAACATTCCAGTTAATCTCGATTTAGCTGAACGTTTAGGTGTTAACCCATCTACTGCAAGCGTTTCTATTCCTTTAGGTGCTACTGTTAACATGGCTGGTGCAGCTGTTACGATTACTGTGCTTACCTTGGCAACTGTCCATACTTTAGGAATTCATGTTGATTTAGCAACTATGATTATTTTATCTGTAGTCGCTACAGTTTCAGCATGTGGAGCATCTGGGGTTGCAGGTGGTTCATTACTTTTAATTCCAGTCGCTTGTAGTTTATTTGGTATTTCATCAGAAATTGCGATGCAAGTTGTTGCAGTTGGTATGATTATTAGTGTATTACAAGATTCAACGGAAACGGCTCTTAACTCATCTACCGATGTTTTATTTACAGCCGCAGTTGATATTCGCTCAAAACAAAACTCTTAGAGAACATGCCATTTCAACGTTTACCAAACTGGTTCCAAGTTGGTGCCTTTTTACTGGCTATAAATGCCGGAATGATTAATGTATTAGGGCTAATTACCCTTTTACATCAGTCAGTTTCGCATATGACAGGTAATGTCAGCATGCTAGCGATGAGTTTGGTAAACTGGCAATTTGAACACATCATATATTTAGTACTTGTTATACTGTGTTACGTATGTGGATCATTTTATAGCGGCTTTATTTTAGGTAACAGCCATTTTAAATTAGGCCGTCGATATGGCCTTCCTTTAAGCCTAGTTGCCCTCTTTATTTTTCTTTGCTGGTTATTACTGCCTTATTTTCCCAAATATGGATTATTATGGGCCTGTGTCGCCATGGGGTTACAAAATGCCATGGTGAGCCATTATAAAGGAACCATTATCAGAACCACTCATTTATCGGGTGTCTTAACAGACCTTGGTCTTGCGCTTGGTTATATGGCAAGGGGTTTAAAAGTAGAAAACCGTCGTATTATTTTACATCTACTTATTTTTTCAGGTTTTCTTATTGGTGGTATAATTGCTGCTTCAGTTCACCCCTACTTAAAATTGCAATCATTTTTGCTTCCAGCAATTTTAAGCTTAACTCTCAGTATTTCGTATTGGGCTGTTTATTTTCATAGTTCCTCCTCTTCAGATTCGGATTAAGTCATGGTTAAAAATGCCTTACAAGCTCAGTTACTCAAAGCCGGTTTAGTTGACAATAAAAAAGCAAAAAAACTCACCAAGCAAGCTCAGCATGAACAGCGTACTGGTCAAAGTAATGAAGCAGAAATCAAAGCAAATATTGAAAAAGCTCAAAAAGAGAAGCAAGCAAAAGACCAAGCTTTGAATCTAGAAAAGCAGCAGCAACTCGAAGAAAAAGCATTAAAGGCTTCGATCATTCAAATGATTAAACAACATAAAATTGCAGATTTTGCTGGAGATGTTGCATATCAATTTATTGATGAAAATAAAATTAAAAAGGTATATCTATCTCAGCAAGTCTACAACGCGCTTGTAACAGGTAGTTTAGTGATTGCTAAAGATCAAGATCAGTATGCTTATCTCCCAAAGGCTTTGGCTGAAAAAATTGATCAAAAAATGCAAGGCTTTATTTTAATTAATAATGCAGAGAAAAATGAACAAACTACCGATGAAGAAGATCCATATGCAGCATATGTAATTCCAGATGATTTAATGTGGTAATTATTATGAGAGCCTTTATCAATATTGAGATAAAGGCTCATGCTGCTTAGCAGTAAATATCAATATTTTATCATTTATTAAAAAATCTTATAAAAATTACATTCTGGGCAAATTCATTCACCACTTCATCTATTATTATCGATATAATGAATAAAACATTTTGTCTTTACCATGCCTCTTAGGCTTTTCCCGATTCCAAATTTATGTCTTGTCTAAATCATGTCAGTTTTAGCCAAAGATATACAACATAGACTTTGACGTGTACCCACACACCCAACAGATCAACATCTTTATCAGGTTTGATCTAACTGACTTTATTGCAAATTAAATTGCGAAATTTTAATAAAGTAGCTGATGTATAAAGGTAGTCATTCATGCTGAAGTGGTTTGAAAAACTTGTAGATCCTTATCCAACCAAAGGTCTGGATGAGCCCTTACCAACTCGCTTTTTCCCATTTGTTTGGCAAGCTACTGAGGGTGTACGCCCATATTTACTATTACTGATTATTTGTACAGCTGGTGCAGCTAGCTTTGAAGCCTTACTTTTTTCAAAAATTGGACAATTAGTAGATTGGCTGAGTAATAGCCAGCCTGAAAGTTTTTTAAGCCAACATGCGTTCAATATCCTTATTTTAATTAGTGTTTTATTCGCCAATATTTTATTTGTTAATATTCAATCTGTTATAAAACACCAAATTTTATATAGTACTTTCCCAATGCGCTTACGCTGGCGCTTCCACAACCTTTTATTAAAGCAAAGCCTAGACTTTTTCCATAATGATTTTGCGGGACGCCTTTCAGCAAAGGTGATGCAAACAGCATTAGCTATACGCGAATTTTGGATAATTTTGGGTGATATGTTGGCTTACGTCAGCATTTACTTTATTACCGTTAGTATTGTTCTGGGTGCAATTTCACCAACTTTACTTATTCCCCTTATGGTTTGGTTGGGACTATTTTTATTAAGTGCTTGGTTCTTTATTCCACGTTTAAGCAAAGTTTCCCAACAACAAGCTGACGCTCGTGCCGTGATGACTGGCCGTGTAACTGATGCTTATACAAATATTCAAACAGTTAAATTATTTGCACATGCTGGTCGTGAAAGCCAGTATGCAAAAGCGTCAATGAAAGAGTTTATGTCAACAGTCTATGCGCAAATGCGTTTAGGTACTCTTTTTGAAGTCAGCATTAATTTACTCTCTGCTGTTTTATTTGTAGGTGTGATTGGTACTGCAGTTTGGCTATGGACACAAGGCTTAGCAGCATTAGGTGTAATTGCGGCAACTACTGCGATGATTTTAAAACTGAATAGCATGGCTGAGTTTATGATGTGGCATATGTCAGCTTTATTTGAGAATGTTGGGACCATTCAAGATGGTATGCAAACTCTTGGTAAGAAAATCAATATTCAAGACAAACCAGATGCAAAACCACTTACAGTAAAGCAAGGTGAAATCGTATTTAAAGATGTTACCTTTGCCTATAACAATAAAAATGTTATTGATCATTTTAACCTACATATTAAAGCAGGTGAAAAGATTGGTATCGTTGGCCGTTCAGGTGCAGGAAAATCTACCCTCATTCAATTACTTTTACACTTTTACCATCTTAAAGAAGGTGCAATTTTAATTGATGGGCAAAATATTGAAGATGTTACACAAGATAGTTTGAGAGCGAATATTGCTTTAGTTTCTCAAGATACTTCTCTACTACATCGCTCAGTTGCTGAAAATATTAAATATGGCCGCCCGGATGCAACTGATCTGGACATGCAAAGTGCTGTGCATAAAGCAAAGGCAGCCGAGTTTATTCCCCAACTTGTCGACTTAAAAGGCCGTTCTGGCTATGACGCACAGGTTGGTGAGCGTGGTGTTAAACTTTCAGGCGGTCAAAGACAACGTATCGCTATTGCACGTGTTTTCTTAAAAGATGCACCAATTTTAATATTAGATGAAGCAACAAGTGCATTAGACTCAGAAGTTGAAGCAGCTATTCAGTCTAGTTTAAATGACCTGATGGTAGATAAAACAGTTATTGCAATTGCTCACCGTTTGTCTACCATTGCTCAAATGGACCGTTTAATTGTTCTTGATGAAGGTAGAATTGCAGAGCAAGGCACCCATGAAGAATTAATTGCTAAAGATGGTATATATGCACAATTATGGAAACGCCAAACTGGCGGTTTTCTTATTGAGCAAAAAGTAGTACAGGGTCAAGATTAATGCTTTATTTAGAAGATTTAAAAATTGGTGATCGTTTTATCAGTCGTGAATATGAAATTACACTAGATGAAATCAAACAATTTGCAAGCCACTATGACCCTCAGCCTTTCCATACAGATGAAGAGCTAGCCAAAGAAGATCCCATTTTTAAAGGTATTGCTGCCAGTGGGTGGCATACCTCGGCAATTACGATGCGCTTATGGACTGAATGCATGCCGATTCATGGTGGACTAGTGGGGTCGGAGTCGAGTCTACGTTGGCCTCGCCCAACTCGCCCAGGTGACCGCATTCATGTTGAAGCTGAAATTTCCGCGATTACACCATCCAAAACAAAATTGGATCGTGGTATTGTAAGCTACGTTACGCAAGCCTTAAATCAGCATGGGGATGTTTTACTTATTTCAACGACAAAAATCGTTGTCTTTAAAAAGAATGTTTAACGAATCGTTGATATGATTGTCTAACAGTTTTTATAAACTCAAATTATATTTCATGACAAGATGTGTAAGAAATGCACGTAGAAAATTGATGAGAGCAACGGAACGCATATGAAAATTACCTCAGCTCGTCAAGATCAAGGTATTCCAGGAGTCTATGGCTTATTGCTATTAGATGTTGTTTCACGTTGGGGATACAACGATGAAACATTATTTGCCCCTTTTCATCTTACGAGTGAGCAATTAGCCGATCCTGAATATCGTATTTCAACACCTGTAGCAAATGAGCTGGTTAAACATGCCTTAAATCTCACTGGTGAAAGTACATTGGGTTTCCATATTGGCACTCAAATGCGTATTTCAATTCATGGGTTTATTGGCTACGCGATAATGACAGCAAAAGATATTACCGAAGCAATTGCTCTTGCTGCTCGTTTTATCCAGTTACGCTTACCCTTTTTACAACTTTATTTTTCTACATTCGGACCCAAAGCCACATTACAATTACAGTGTGATATTGAGTTAGAACCACTTCGTACCGAAATTGTTTTAGGCTTAACCATTGGCATCATGACAATGGCAAAAGCAATGACAGGTATCGAAGATTTAGCAGGCGATGTCGACCTAGATTTTCCAGAACCAGCAGGTTTTGATAAATATAAGAACAAACTCAGCAGTACTATTCGCTTTAATCAACCTCATTTAATTTCTAGTTTTGATAAAAAATATTTAGGTCTTAAATTAATTAATTCAGACCCAATCGCCAGTCAAATTGCCATTAACCAATGTGAAGCTGAACTATCTGCTTTGGGGGAACGCCGCCGTTTGGCAATGCGCGTACGTGATATTTTAAGTAATTCTGAGCAACATTACTTAAGCATAGAAAATGTAGCAGAATACCTACATATGTCAGATCGCACCTTAAAGCGACAGTTGGCAGCTGAAGGGACTTCATTTTCAACATTAGTAGATGAAGTCCGATATCGTCATGCGACTTCTTTACTTTCACGTACAGATTATAGCCTTGAACAAATTGCTGATGAACTTGGTTATTCCGATGTCGCAAATTTCAGCCGTGCATTCAAACGCTGGAGTGGCCGTAGTCCGAGTAACTGGCGCAAAGACCCCTATTTATAATGTTATTAAGATATTGGACACAAGCTTAAGGAGTTGTCATGAACCACCCTTCAGAATTGAAGTATGCGCGTACACATGAGTGGGTAAAAATTGAAGGTGATCTTGTTATTACAGGGATTACTGACCATGCACAAGATGAACTTGGAGACTTGGTCTATGTTGAGACTCCTGAAATTGGCAGCAAAGTAACAGCTGGAGAACAAGCTGGAGTAGTTGAATCAGTTAAGACTGCTTCTGATATCCACGCTCCTGTTTCTGGTACTGTAGTGGAAGTAAATACAGACCTTGAAGATGATCCAGATTTTGTAAATGAAGATCCATACGGGAAAGGCTGGATTTATAAAATCAAGCCAGACAACATGGCAGATGTTGAAAAACTTTTAACAAATGCTGAATATGAAGCAGGCTTATAAAAGATAGCCTCTCTTTCAATATTTAATAAAAACCAGTTTACTTTTAAACTGGTTTTTTTATATATGTATAAATCAGCTCTAAAAACTGGATGAATAGGATCACTGACATGACAAGACTTGTTGTATTTTCTGGTGCAGGCATGAGTGCAGAAAGTGGAATTAGTACTTTTCGTGACAGTAATGGCCTATGGGAAAATTATGATATACAACAAGTTGCCACTCCAGAAGCTTGGAATAAAGACGCTGCCTTAGTCCAGCGGTTTTATAACGAACGCCGTAAAAATATTTTAGAAGCTCAGCCAAATGAAGCTCATCAGTACATTGCCAAACTACAAGATCATTTCGATGTACAAGTTATTACTCAAAATATTGATGATTTACATGAGCGCGCTGGTAGCCACAATGTCTTGCATCTACATGGCAATATTCGACTAGCAAAAAGCTCGGGACCAGATGCACAATATACAACTGAATTTTATGAAATTAATGGTTGGAAGTTAGACTTAGAACATGACTTTTGCCCCAATGGCTATCCACTTCGTCCTCATGTAGTTTGGTTTGGTGAAGCAGTTCCCGCATTTGAAGAAGCTATAAAGCAAGTACAGAAAGCAGATATTTTCATTGTTATTGGTTCAACCTTAAGTGTTTATCCTGTTGCTGCTTTAGTTCATGAAATTCCAAATTACACTGAAGCCTACTATATAGATCCCCAAGCAGATCATTCTCGTGTTCCATCTAAATATCAACTATTAAATATGACAGCCACAGAAGGTATGAAAGAGCTATTTCATCAGTTGACGAGCTAATATTTCTTTCATTTTTATTGCAGATTTCACCTCTAAAGTTGTCTTTTCACATGAAATTGATGCAAAAACACTCAACTCATGTCAATTTTTTTCTTGAGTCATATATTGTCATTGCTAATTTTGTAACCAAACATGCTGATCTATTTTCTAAATTTACTATTTTTATAATTTTCTAAAGAATAAATGAATTATTTAACTCATATAAACCATTGATTAAAATAAATTTAATTTAAAGTGTAACCACTTTTACATTGCTTTACATAAAAATACACAAAATACATCACAAAAATAACAGAGCAAAAAAATTCTTTTGTGGTTGAATCTCAACCTCTTGAAATGCCGTACAAGAAAACAGCGACCTGGATTAGGTTACAATCACGGATTATGGATATAAGGACACACATCCATTATGAGTTATTTTGATCCCACCCTCATCATGTTTATGGTGTACATCGTAGCAATGGTACTTATTGGCTTATTCGCCTACCGTGCTACAAGCGACTTCTCTGATTATATTCTTGGTGGTCGTAGTTTAGGCAGTTTTGTTACTGCATTATCCGCAGGCGCATCAGACATGAGTGGTTGGTTACTCATGGGCTTACCAGGAGCAATTTATCTTTCTGGTTTATCTGAAGCGTGGATTGCAATTGGTCTAATTATCGGTGCTTGGCTTAACTGGTTACTGGTTGCTGGTCGATTACGCGTTCATACTGAAATCCAAAATAATGCACTCACTCTGCCCGACTATTTTACAAGTCGATTTGATGACAAGAAAAAGATTCTTCGTATTTTCTCTGCCGTTATTATCTTGGTTTTCTTCGCAATTTACTGTGCCTCAGGTATGGTAGCTGGCGCTCGTTTATTTGAAAATTTATTTGGTATGTCATATACCACCGCAATCTGGTTAAGTGCTATTGCAACAATCAGTTATGTTTGTATTGGTGGATTCTTGGCAATTAGCTGGACTGATACTTTCCAAGCTGGCTTAATGATTTTTGCCCTTTTACTCACCCCAATCGTAACTTACCTTGCAATTGGCGACACAACTCAGTTTGTAACACTTATTGAAACTGCTCGCCCACATGCATTTAACATCGTTTCAGATTTAAGTGTGGTAGCCGTTTTATCTTCAATGGCTTGGGGTTTAGGCTATTTTGGCCAACCGCACATCCTTGTACGTTTCATGGCTGCTGACTCTGTAAAATCAATTCCTGCTGCTCGCCGTATTGGTATGACTTGGATGATTTTATGTTTAGTTGGTGCTGTTGGTGCTGGTTTCTTCGGTATTGCATATTTCCAGCAACACCCTGAACTTGCAGCAGTTGTAAGCAAAAACCCTGAAACTGTATTTATGGAATTGACTAAAATTTTATTCAATCCATGGATTGTGGGTATCATTTTGGCTGCAATTTTAGCTGCTGTTATGAGTACATTAAGCTGTCAGCTTCTAGTATGTTCAAGTGCGCTAACTGAAGATTTGTACAAAGGTTTCATCCGTAAAAACGCTTCTCAAAAAGAACTTGTATGGGTCGGCCGTATCATGGTTCTTGTAATTGCAGTTCTTGCAATTGTGCTGGCAGGTAATCCTGACAGTAAAGTTCTTGGCCTTGTTGCTTACGCATGGGCTGGCTTTGGTGCTGCATTTGGTCCACTCATCATCTTGTCATTGTTCTGGAAACGTATGACTTTAGAAGGCGCTTTAGCGGGCATGATCGTAGGTGCTGTTGTTGTGATTGGTTGGAAAAATCTTTTCGCAGGCACTGGGGTTTACGAGATTATTCCTGGCTTTATCTGTGCGTTTATCAGCATCATTGTAGTGAGCTTAATTTCAAAAGCTCCAAACTCTGATGTGACTGATCGTTTTGAACAAGGCGACAAACTCTACAAAGAAAGTGTATAAAAATGAATAAAATAAAAAGGGGCTTCAGCC
Source organism: Acinetobacter sp. ABJ-A23_2 (assembly GCF_044538765.1). Lineage (NCBI taxonomy): Bacteria > Pseudomonadati > Pseudomonadota > Gammaproteobacteria > Moraxellales > Moraxellaceae > Acinetobacter > Acinetobacter sp. ABJ-A23_2. Next base: position 22,295 of record NZ_JBIUCP010000011.1, on the reverse strand, counting down.
CCTTTTTATTTATTTTTCGTTTTGATTTTAATTTTTGAAGTATCTTTGACTACTTGCATTACAGGGTAACTACGGGTTTCTTTCACACCAGGTAATTGCCATAGTACTTGCCCAGCAATACGTCTAAACTCCTCCATACTGCCACTTCGTAATTTAATTAAAAAATCAAATCCTCCACTGACCATATGGCATTCAACGATTTCTGGATAATGTACGACTGCATCAATAAACTCGTCTAAAACGTTAGGCGTTGTTTTATCGAGCAAGACCTCTACAAACACTAAAAAATTTGCATTCAGTTTGATTGGATTCAATTTTGCTTCATAGCCCAAGATAAATTCATCTTTTGTTAGCTTCTGCACTCGAGCCATAACAGCGGTTGGAGATAAGTTCACCATTTCGGCTAATTTGCTATTAGAAATTCGCCCATCTGTTTGAAGAATATCCAAAATTTTTAAATCAGTGCGATCAAGGCTTAATAATGGGCCATTCATCTGAATTTTCCTCTAAAAAATAGGCTAAATATAGTGAGTTATTCGGTGTTTCTTCTGTAATCATAAATTATCTAAACCTCTCTACTCAAGATGAGTTTATGAGAGTTGGTTGTCGGAAATAGATATGAACACAATGGATACTTTTCATCAAATGGATAAATCTCACCAAGGCTATATCACCGAATTCAATGATAAAAGTGAGTTTGAACAGCGCATTAATACAGCTTGGCGACGTGCCGAACCTGAAGCTGTAGAAGAGTTATTACAAGCTGCTGCGGTATCTGATGATTTAGATCATAAAATTTATGACCTTGCATTTAACCTTGCCCATAACTTACGTGAACGTAAAACCTCTTCGGGTAAAGCTGGTATTGTTCAAGGGTTATTACAAGAATTCTCTCTTTCCTCTCAAGAAGGTGTGGCTTTAATGTGTCTTGCCGAAGCTTTGCTTCGTATTCCAGACACGGCAACACGTGACTTACTGATTCGAGATAAAATCAACCAAGGCAACTGGAAAGAACACGTTGGCCAAAGTAGCTTGATGTTTGTCAATGCTGCTGCATGGGGTCTCATGTTAACCGGCAAGCTGATGGAAACACCAAAGCAAACCAGTCTTTCAAGTGTACTTACTGGCCTTTTAGCACGCAGTGGACGTGGCATTATTCGTAAAGCAGTTGATGTTGCAATGCGTATGATGGGTGAACAGTTTGTAACTGGGGAAACCATTGAAGAAGCTGTAGACCATGCGAAAGTACTTGAAGATAAGGGATTTCGTTATTCTTATGACATGTTAGGTGAAGCAGCTTTAACTGACCATGACGCTGAACGCTACTTTAACGATTATACGCAAGCTATTCATGCAATTGGTAAGGCGTCTAATGGTAAAGGCGTTTATGATGGCCCAGGCATCTCAATCAAGCTTTCTGCCTTACACCCTCGTTATCAACGTGCGCAAATTGAACGTGTTCATCAAGAACTTTACGGCAAAGTATTTGAACTCGCTCGTTTAGCAAAACACTACAATATTGGTTTAAATATCGATGCTGAAGAATCAGAGCGTTTAGAAATTTCGCTTGAGTTACTCGAACGTCTTTGTTTCGAGCCAGAACTAGCGGACTGGAAAGGCATTGGATTCGTTATTCAAGCTTACCAAAAGCGCTGTTTCTTTGTAGTTGATTATATTATTGACCTTGCTAAACGCAGCCAAAAACGCCTCATGATTCGTCTTGTAAAAGGTGCGTACTGGGATAGCGAAATCAAGAAAGCACAAATCGAAGGTATGGATGACTACCCTGTCTTCACACGTAAAGTACATACAGATTTATCTTATATTGCTTGTGCTAAAAAATTACTTGCAGCGCCTGAGTTCATCTATCCGCAATTTGCGACTCATAATGCTCAAACATTGGCAACGATCTATCATTTAGCTGATCCAAGCAAATATTATGCTGGTCAATATGAGTTCCAATGCTTACATGGCATGGGCGAACCACTTTATGAACAAGTTGTTGGTCCACGCGAGCAGAATAAATTAGGCGTGCCATGCCGTATTTATGCTCCAGTTGGGAACCATGAAACTTTGTTAGCTTATCTGGTTCGTCGTTTACTTGAAAATGGTGCAAATACTTCATTTGTTAACCGTATTGCCGATAAAACGCTTAAAGTTGAAGACCTCATTCAGTCTCCAATTTACGATATACGCAATGCAGCTAAGCTTGAAGGTTCAATTGGTTTAAAACACCCATCAATTCCTCTTCCTTTAGATATGTACGGCACACTCCGTAAAAACTCTAAAGGATATGACTTAGCAAACGACACTCCGCTTGAAGCTTTAGATAGCACAGCTCAACAACTACGTAATCGTGTTTGGCAAAGCCGTCCATTACTAGGAAATAACGCTTCAACAGAACAAGGTCATTCTGTTGCAATTACAAACCCAGCACAAAATGATGAAATTGTTGGGTATGTACAAGAAGCTGATCTTAATGATGTAGAAATTGCATTGAATGCAGCTGAACAGATACAAATTGAATGGGCAAATACACCTAAAGATCAACGCGCACAATATTTAAAACGTGCAGCTGACCTTATGGAAAGCCGTATTCAAGAGTTAATGGTATTACTTTGCCGTGAAAGTGGTAAAACTTATGCCAATGCAATTGCAGAAGTTCGTGAAGCTGTAGATTTCTTACGTTACTACGCAACTCAAGTTGAGAATCTTCCAGCAAATACAACTATTCAGCCACTTGGTACTGTACTTTGTATTAGTCCATGGAACTTCCCTCTTGCAATTTTCTCTGGTCAAATTGCTGCAGCATTAGTCAGTGGTAACTGTGTTATTGCAAAACCTGCCGAACAAACACCTTTAATCGCGGCTCAAGCAGTGCAAATTTTATGGGAAGCTGGTATTCCACATGGTGCTGTACAATTATTACCTGGCCGTGGTGAAACAGTAGGTGCTCAGCTTAGCCAAGATCGACGCATTGATGGCATCATGTTTACTGGCTCAACTGAAGTTGCAAAAATTTTGCAGAAAACAGTTGCAAAACGTTTGGCTGCTAATGGCCAATCTATTCCTCTCATTGCAGAAACTGGTGGTCAGAATGCAATGATTGTGGACTCATCTGCATTAACTGAACAAGTTGTACTAGATGTTGTAAGTTCTGCATTTGATAGCGCAGGTCAACGCTGCTCTGCTTTACGTATTTTATGTGTACAAGAAGATAGTGCTGCAAGCGTTATTAAAATGCTTAAAGGTGCAATGCAGCAGTTAATCGTAGGTAACCCTGCTATTTTAAAAACGGATATTGGTCCTGTTATTGATGAAGAAGCAAAACAGACAATTGATCAGCATATCCAAAAAATGAAGTCTAAAGGCTATCCAGTACATCAATTGATGTTTGGTGGAACTAGTCAAAATGAATTGAGCAAAGGAACTTTTGTTGTACCAACAGCAATTGAATTACCTAACCTCGATGACTTACAACGCGAAGTTTTTGGTCCTGTTTTACACATCATTACCTATAAGTACGGCGAGCTTGAACAACTCATTTCACGCATTAATGCCAAAGGTTATGGTTTAACAATGGGTCTGCATACCCGTATTGATGAAACCATCCAAACCGTTATTCAACATGCTGAAGTGGGTAACCTTTATATCAACCGTAATATTGTTGGTGCTGTTGTTGGTGTTCAACCATTTGGTGGTGAAGGTTTATCTGGTACAGGTCCTAAAGCTGGTGGTCCGCTTTACATGTATCGCTTAATGCAAAATTGTTCAAATAAAGTATTGGCAACACCATTTGCTATGAAAAATGAACAAACTGCATATGAAGGCTTTAACCGAGAGGTTTATCAGAGCTTACAAAACTGGGCAAAACAGCATTTACCACAAGCAAATCGTGATATTGAACCATTTGGTGTAGGTAAGTTTTATGAGTTACAAGGCCCTACTGGGGAAAGTAACCAATATATTATTTTGCCGCGTCACCGTGTGCTTTCAATTGCAGATACTGAACAAAATCAATTACATCAATTACTCGCAATTTTTGCAGTGGGTAGCCAAGCTGCGGTAATGCCAAATAGTCCATTGTTGGCAAAACATAAACAAACGTTACCAAAAGATGTTCTTGATGCGATTACTACAGTTAAAAACATCACATCAGATAATTTTGATGCTGTTTTACACCATGGTAGTCGTGAAGAGGTTCTTTCATTACAGCAAGAAATTGCTAGCCGCTCCGGTGCGATTGTTGGCATTACACACGTTGAGTCAAACGAGTCAATTCCACTTGAACGTTTAGTGATTGAACGTGCAATTAGTGTGAATACAGCTGCGGCTGGTGGCAATGCAAGCTTAATGACTATGTCTGACTAACACATAAATTTTTCTAAAAAGCCTAAATCTCAGTATTTGGGCTTTTTTGTTTAATCGAGTAATCTATTTTTAAATATATAAATGTTATCGATTAGAGAATTTCATAATGATCTTTTTAGAACCAGAACAATATCAAAAAAATTGTGTTCAGCTTTTTAACTCCTATCAAAAGGATATTTCCACCCTTCTCCCATTTGCCAAAATTGAGCATATTGGTTCATCTGCAATACCGAATGTAATTTCAAAAGGTGATCTAGATATTTATATTGAAGTTATGCCTGAGCAATTTGAGTTTGCAATAGAGCAATTAAAAAAGCTTAATTTTATAGAAAAGCAAAATACATTAAGAACCGATGAGCTTTGCATGCTCGAATCACTCAACAACGATGATGTTGCATTTCAAGTTGTAGTAACCGATTCAGTATTCACATTTTTCTTAACATTTAGAAATAAGCTTATAGACTCACCAAGGTTGGTGAAAGAATATAATCAATTAAAATTAGCGTGTAGCCATTTAGACCATGATCAATATAGAACAATAAAATCAGATTTTATTAACCGCGTCTTAAATCATCCCTAATTTAAGTGCCCTATTTCTTTATGAATATCTGACTAAAATTGGCTCCTGCAAGCGTGATTTTTTTGGTACCATTCACTATTTGATTCTGTTTAAATTTTCTTTGTCTATGACCTCTTCTTATCGTCAACAACTTCAAGCTAAAATTGATCGCATTACTACTCAATTTTCTGAATTTACACCGCCTACATTAGAAGTGTTTGAATCACCTGAACAACATTTCCGTATGCGTGCTGAGTTTCGGATCTGGCATACAGAAAATGATATGTTTTATGCCATGTTTGAACGTAACGATGAAGACAAGCAAAAAACAGTTGTTCGCATAGACGAGTTTCCTATTGCAGACAAAAGCATTAATGATTTAATGCCTCGCCTTTTAGCAGAGCTCAAAGCAGAACCTTTACTTTCACAGCGTTTATTTGAAGTTGATTTTCTCGCAACACTTAGTGGAGAAATGCTAGTTACCCTGATTTATCATCGTAAACTTAATCAGGAATGGGAACAAGCAGCTAAAGCACTTGCTGAAAAACTAAATATTAAAATTATGGGCCGTAGCCGTGGCCAAAAAATTGTGATTGGCGATGACTTTGTTGTAGAAGAGTTTGATCTTTTAAACCGTACATTCAAATACAAACAAATTGAAAGCAGTTTTACCCAGCCGAATGCTCAAGTTTGCAAAAAAATGCTGCAATGGGCATGTGATGCAGCTGAGGGTTCTAAAAAACACTTACTAGAACTTTATTGTGGTAACGGTAACTTTACCCTTCCATTATCACTAAAATTCGAACGCGTACTTGCTACCGAACTTGCTAAATCATCAGTTTATGCGGCTCAATGGAATATTGAACAAAACCAGATCGATAATATTCAAGTAGCTCGCCTATCAGCTGAAGAGTTTACTCAAGCCTATCAGGGTGAGCGTGAGTTCCGTCGTCTGCAAGAAGCAAATATTGATATTCAGAGCTACGACTTTGATACCGTATTTGTAGACCCTCCGCGTGCAGGAATTGATGATGAAACTTTAAAACTTTTACAAGGTTTTGAGCGTATCATCTACATTTCATGTAATCCTGACACTTTATATGAAAATTTGAAAACGCTGACAAAAACTCATCGAGTGACTAAGTTTGCTTTATTCGATCAGTTCCCTTATACGCATCATGTTGAGTCAGGTGTATTACTTGAGAAGATTTAAACAAAATTTTTCAATGTAACACTATTTTATAAGGAGATTAAATATCTCCTTATTTTTCAACATTTTTTAATTAAGTATTTAAATTTTAAAAAAATATCAAGTCATCTATTCGTCATAATTTCGTTTAACTCAACTATTACTATCGAAAATTCTCTAGTTCAACTGGTGGATTTATCACTTATAGAGGCTTGTATTTTAATTTAAATTGGCTATATTTCGATCTATGTTAGGTTGTATATGAAGGCTCTATGAGTTTTTGGCAAAAGCTGTTCTTAGCAGATCAACAGCATAACGAGCATAAGAATCAAACTGCTTGTGTTGAAAATGACTGCTCATGTAAAACTAATGAACAACTTCTAAGTGCGCTCGCACAAGCAACAGATGAAGATGTCATTATGGGAATAAAAAAAGTTCTTATTTCCCGTGGGTATAGCCGAAAAGAGTTAAATGAACTCATTCAAAAACCATCTATTCATTAATTATAAAGCCAGTCCTGTACTGGCTTTTTTACATTTTATTTGGCTGCACAATTTGCATGACTGACTAAACCAATAATAGGTCCCATATAAAATTTTCTATCATTACGGTTATTCTTTTGCAAATAGAGACTAGAGATAGAACCATCAAGATAAAGAGCTTGTTCTACTTTTAAATTCTTTTGGAAAAATTCAGCGAAATTATAAAAATTCACTCTATTTTTAGATATCACAAAATACAGCTTATTATTTTTTATACCTACTCCATTACGTATTTTCTTTGAATCGCTATTTGCTAGAAATAAGGGATTTATTTTGCCATTCATTACTAACATAGGACCAGATTGAGTCGCATAATCCGGTTGAAAAGCCTTTGCTTTATATTGTTCAGTTGTCCATATAACAGCTTGTCTTTTATTCCATGCTAAAACCCCATTAGGCGGCAAAAAGAAGTTTCCCCACCCGCTATCCTCATTTAATGCTTGAATAACGTTCCCTTGTTCAATATACAACCCTACCGGAGAAAAGTCGGAATGAAACATTCCTGCATTCATTGCAAAAGTGAGCTGTTCACATGATTTGAGTTGGTGCTGAATATTGTCGAAGCTTTTATAATATTGATTATTTTGTGGATTCTTCAAAAACAGGCGTAGTTGATTTAAATTAGAAATTTCAATGACTTCAAATTGATCATCTGCAGCATTTTCAATTTGTCGATACTCTACTGCTAAAGCAGATTGCACAAAGACTATAAGGTTCATAATACACAGTATTAATATTTTCATTAATGACAAACCTCATATGTCATTTTCTGTTCATAAGAACACTTTATTAAGTAAAAATGCTTTTATGTGATGTATACCCGAAAGTCGCCTATTCCACCTAATCAATACACTAGAACACAACTATATTCGTTATAATAGTGAACAGCTTTTAATAAAAGTGATCAAAACTTTATTGGATCAGCGTGAATATGCAACAAACAAATAAACGCTACCCTTTAGGGGCTCATCTTATTGTAAAACATCTCGGGTATAGCCATCATGGTATCTACGCTGGGAGAGGTCGAGTTATTCATTATTCGGGCCTAGCACATTTCATCAAAAAACGTCCCATTGAAATCACATCAATAGATGCTTTTTCCCATGGCAAAAAAATTCATGTACGTTCTTATGATGCTCCACGTTACAAAGGAAAAGTTGTTGTACGACGTATGCGCTCACGCATGCACGAAAACCATTATCATTTGATCATTAATAATTGCGAACATTTATGTAGTTGGGCAATTACGGGTATAGAAAGCAGTACCCAAGTTGAACGTATGATGCATCGTCTAACTACAATAGGCTATGTAAGTTCAATCATGAGTTATATGAATGGCATGATGTTGACCGTTGCAACTACCTGCTTTGCTCTTGTTCTTTATATTAAAAAGAAATTGCGTGATCAGGCAAAAATGAAAGTACCAACTTATCAATTTTTAAGAGAAAAAGCCGAAAAAAGAAATGTAGATCCTTCTCCACCTTTAGTTTTTATAGAACCAGATAAAAAAGAACCAATCTAATTAAAAAAGTCCTCATCATTGAGGACTTTTTTTAGAAAACTTACAACTTATTTTTTAGCTGCACTAGCTGCTGTTGCTTCAGTCGTAATGTTTACAGTGATCTTATCACCTACATTCGGTACATAGCTGCCTAGACCGAATTCAGAACGATTGAATGAAGTTGTCGCGTTGAAACCAATCGCTGGAACTTTTGCCATTGGGTGTTCACCCTGTTTGTTTAAAACAGCGTCAAGTACAACTGGCTTAGTCACACCTTTAACAGTTAAGTCACCAGTAATTTTGAAGTGCTTTTTGTCTTTAGTTTCTACTTTCGTACTTTTGAAAGTGATATTTGGGTATTTAGCTGCATTAAACCAAGCTTCTTGTTGGAATTCTTTATCTAAAGCAGGTACGTTTGTATTTACGCTGCTTAAAGGAATTGTCACATTTACAGAAGAATTTGCTGGTTTAGCATTATCAACTTTAATTACACCTTGGATGTCCGAGAAGTTAGCGCTTGGTGTTGAAAAACCAAAGTGATTCCATGAGAAAACAGTCGCCGTATGCGTTGGATCAATTTTATAGTCCACTGGTGCAGCTAATGTAACTGTACTAGCTAATGCCACTGCCAAACCGAAGCTTAATGTCTTAAGATGCATTTTTCGTATCCTTTATTGATATAGTCGTTAGTGTATACATCAAGTAATTAAATTCACTATTCTTTATAAAACGATATGTTTCATCCATGCAACAATAAAAGCGTTACAGTTGTTATTCAAAACCCATATTATAAAGTATAGATATTTTTCTATTCGAAACCTTCAGATTTATTGGTTTTTACTTCGATTTTATTGATAAATAACAAGGTAAAACATGGTTAACACTGTTCAAGCACAAAGCACTTCTACTCCTTACCGAGTAACACTTACCGATCCATCTGGTCATCAATGGTTTGGAGATGAACCAACTGCTAAAGGTGGACAAGATACAGCTCCAAATCCAGTTCAGCTTTTACTATCAGCTTTAGGTGCTTGTACCACCATTACTTTAGAAATGTATGCAAGTCACAAAGGGATTAAGCTTGAGCATGTACAAGTCGATTTAGCCTTAAATCCAAATGGTGATCCTGAAGCAGGTCAAAATAATATTGAACGTAAAATTACGCTAAAAGGCGAATTTACTGAAGATCAACATAAACGTCTTTTAAAAGTTGCTGAAAGCTGCCCGATTCATAAGTTATTGACTTCGAATATTTCGATTCAAACTGAGCTTAATATTTAAGATTTATAAAAAAAGCGCCCTACTTAGGACGCTTTTTCTTCTGCTTAGTTAAATCATTAAGCAGTTAATTCTTTTACCGCAGCTACTACAGCTTCAGTTGTAATACCAAAGAATTGGAACAAGTCTTTCGCTGGTGCTGACTCACCATAAGTTGACATACCAATTACTTTGCCATCAAGGCCAACAAACTTCCACCAGTAGTCAACATGAGCAGCTTCTACAGCTACACGTGCACGGATATGAGCTGGTAATACAGCTTCACGATATGCCGCATCTTGTTTCATGAACTCTTCTGCACATGGCATAGAAACAACACGAACACCTTCAAGTTGAGCATAAGCTTCCATTGCTAAAGAAACTTCAGAACCAGTAGCAATAATAATTGCCTTCAACTCACCTTTCTCTTGAGCAAGAACATAACCACCTTTTGCTGCATTCTGAATTTGTTCTTCAGTACGCGTTTGGAAAGGCAAGTTTTGACGAGAGAAAATAAGTGCTGTAGGACCGTCTTTACGCTCTAAAGCAGATTTCCATGCAATTGCTGTTTCTACAGTATCAGCAGGACGCCAAGTGTTTAAGTTTGGTGTACCACGTAAAGAAGCAATTTGTTCAATCGGTTGGTGTGTTGGACCATCTTCGCCTAAACCAATTGAGTCATGTGTATAAACATGAATTACACGTTGTTTCATCAATGCAGACATGCGCACTGCGTTACGTGCATATTCCATAAACATTAAGAATGTTGCAACGTAAGGAATGAAGCCGCCATGTAATGCAACACCGTTAGCGATTGCAGTCATACCGAACTCACGTACACCATAGTACACGTAGTTACCAGCTGGGTTTTCTTGAACACCTTGGCAACCTTTCCAAAGTGTTAAGTTAGAACCAGCTAAGTCCGCAGAACCACCTAATAATTCAGGTAATAAAGGACCAAATGCTTGTAATGTGTTTTGGCTTGCTTTACGAGTTGCTACAGTCTCAGCTTTAGCATTTGTCTCACGAATAAATGCGTCTGCTTGAGCTGAAAACTCTGCTGGTAAATCACCGCTAATACGACGAAGTAACTCAGCTGCTTCTGTTGGATATTTTGCTTGGTATTGAGTGAATACTTCATTCCAAGCTGCTTCAGCTTCGTTACCTTTTGCTTTAGCATCCCATGCAGCATATACATCAGCAGGAATAACAAATGCTTCTTCAGTCCAGCCTAAAGCTTCACGAGTCAAGGTAATTTCATCTTTACCTAATGGCGCACCGTGACAGTCTTCTTTGCCTTGTTTGTTTGGAGAACCTAAACCAATAATTGTTTTACAAATAATGATCGTTGGTTTTTGAGTTTCTGCTTTAGCTTCAACTGTTGCTTGACGAATAGCATCAGCATCATGGCCATCTACACGAAGAACTTGCCAACCATAAGCTTTGAAACGCTCTTCAGTGTCATCACTGAACCAACCTTCTACTTCACCATCAATTGAAATGCCGTTGTCATCATAATAAGCAATCAATTTACCAAGCTGTAAAGTACCTGCCAATGAACATACTTCGTGAGAAATACCTTCCATTAGACAGCCATCACCCAAGAAACAATAAGTGAAGTGATCAACTACTTTTAAGTCATCTTTATTGAACTGAGCAGCTAAAGTCTTTTCTGCCAACGCAAAACCAACAGCATTTGCAATACCTTGACCTAAAGGACCAGTCGTTGTTTCAATGCCTGGTGCATAACCATATTCAGGGTGACCAGGAGTTTTTGAGTGCAATTGACGGAATTGTTTTAAATCTTCAATTGAAAGATCATAACCTGTTAAATGAAGCAAAGCATATTGCAACATTGAGCCATGGCCATTTGACAAAACAAAACGGTCACGGTTTGCCCATTGTGGATTAGTTGGGTTGTGATTTAAAAACTCGCGCCAGACGACATCAGCAATATCTGCCATCCCCATTGGAGCACCTGGATGCCCTGAGTTTGCCTGTTGCACAGCATCCATTGCCAATACACGAATTGCGTTTGCAATACGACGTTCGTTTAAAGGGGTCGTCATAGATCAGAATCCAATTTTAATAGATTGATGAAAAGAAGAAGATGAATAACCATTCAATGCCGCTATATTGTCTTAAAAAAACGTCTAGGGGTAAACCCCAACACTGTATATTTCTTTATTTTTAACCATTTCTTGGTTACTCAAAAAACATTTAGATTCTTAAGTTGCATGAAACAATGCGTTTTATCGCTATTCTTTAATGAACTGTTGTAGGCATTTGATGTTTATAAAAAGCATATAAAGATGAATTTATCTTTCTTATTTGTACTATTTCACTTCACAGTTTAAATTTTGTTGATTAATTTTTCGCAAAATCAAATGCTTAAAATTTATGCGTTATGAGCGTCGTCTTTTATAAAAATAATTAATTATCAGATGACTATATCAATTTCACTGATACACTTATCAATTAAAACATAGTAGAAATGAAATAAATTCATGCTTTTTAGTCAGTATGAACTGGTCCTCAAGCTCAAGTCGATGTAACATATTATGTCTTTTTGAAATAACCAAGATAGGACTTTCATGCGCGAGTACGCTGTTTTTACCTCGGAATCTGTAAGCGAAGGTCATCCCGATAAAATGGCCGACCAAATTAGCGACGCTATTTTGGATGCAATCTTAAAAGAAGACCCATACGCACGTGTTGCTTGTGAAACACTGGTAAAAACAGGCGCTGTTGTACTTGCAGGTGAAATCACAACTACTGCGAATATTGATGTAGAAGCTGTTGTTCGCCAAACTGTTAACGGTATCGGCTATCACCATTCAGATCTAGGATTTGATGGTTCAACTTGTGCAGTCATCAACATGATTGGTAAACAATCACCAGAAATTGCACAAGGTGTAGATCGCCAAAAACCTGAAGATCAAGGTGCCGGTGACCAAGGTTTAATGTTTGGTTACGCAAGTCGTGAAACTGACGTGCTTATGCCAGCTCCTATTTCTTACGCTCACCGTTTAATGGAGCGTCAAGCTGAACTTCGTCGTTCAGGTGCATTACCATGGTTACGTCCAGATGCAAAAAGTCAGGTAACTTTTGCTTATGAAAATGGCAAACCTGTCCGTTTAGATGCTGTAGTACTTTCTACTCAACATGATCCTGAAATTAGTCAAGCTCAGCTTAAAGAAGCTGTAATTGAAGAAATTATCAAACCGATCATTCCTGCTGAAATGTTCCATGCTGCTACTAAATTCCACATTAACCCGACTGGTATGTTTGTTATCGGTGGTCCAGTAGGTGACTGTGGTTTAACAGGTCGTAAAATCATCGTTGATACTTACGGTGGTATGGCTCGTCACGGCGGCGGTGCATTCTCTGGTAAAGATCCATCTAAAGTAGACCGTTCAGCTGCATATGCTGGTCGTTATGTTGCTAAAAATATTGTTGCGGCTGGTCTTGCTGACAAATGCGAAATTCAGGTGAGTTATGCAATTGGTGTTGCAGAACCGACCTCTATTTCAATCAATACTTTCGGTACTGCAAAAGTTTCTGATGAGTTAATTATTCAATTAGTACGTGAACATTTTGATTTACGTCCATTTGGTATTACTCGTATGCTTAACTTAATTCAACCAATGTATAAGCAAACAGCTGCTTATGGTCACTTTGGTCGTGAAGGTTCAGATTCTGCATTTACGTGGGAAAAAACTGACAAAGTTGAAGTACTTAAAGATGCTGCGGGCCTCTAAGTCCCATATATTAAAAGCCCGCTTAATGCGGGCTTTTTTATTATTTTTATATGTTGTTAAAACTAAGCAATAAGCTAACCAACACACATTATTGAATAAGTATGTAGCAAATTAAGCACTACTACTGTTTCGTAGTTTTATCACCTTCATTTAGTACATCCAACAAAGTCGATTGCGTAGGCGTATCTTGATGATTCTGGATATAAACATGGACAACTTTGAATACAACGACTACAGCTAGACAAGCCATCACACAAAACATCCATAACCCATACGGGCTTCGAATATGGTGTGAACCACAATACGGACATGATTTATCTGTTGATGCCACGACTTTGTCACAACATGCACAATGATATTGATATAGCATAGGTAACCCTCCTTCCCTCACTTCAACCGTTGTTGTTTTAATAGGTTTGCTACAATTTTTAATTTATACATCCTTTATATTTATCCTATGTGAAATGAAAAGAGAATTCAATCTGAATGAACAATGCGTTCATTTTTAAAAAATTTAAATTATACAAAGAGATAAATTAAATATTATTTTTTCTGTACTATTTTTCTTATTTTGATATTTTGCTGAATTTGTTAAAATACATGAATAGTTTATTTTCTAGGCCAATCTATGTCACACACACAGCTCATTAATAAAGGTGGCTTTCGTGAAAGAGCCAATAGAAGCCAAAAATATCAACAGTCTGAAAACAAGCAAGCAAGTCTGCCTTCAAACAAGTATCAACCTCAAACCAAGTCAGAAGAAAATCAAACTGTAGCAGCTCCAGCTGACATGGATACTCCTAAAACTTCAGATGAATAACGCATATAACATTAAAAAAGGCCTAAACATTTAAGATTTAGGCCTTTTATCTTTTATATAAGGAATTAATTAATCCTTATTTTTATGTTCAATTTTCTTGTGGTCTGGGGTGACTTCTCGTGCTTCACCATCAATAATGCTTGAATCGCCACGGTATTGACCGCCACCTTGTTGACCTTGCATGTCCTGCATTTGACGCATTAAATCAGCAAATGGATTTTGACCAGCGCCAGCACCACCCATGCCTCCCATCATTTTTTCCATCATGGCTTGCTGACGCTTTGCAAGTGTTCTCATTGCGATATTACGGAACGCAGTTTGTACGCCCGGAATTAGAATTAAGAGCGCTAAAACATCCGATACCAATCCAGGCACCATCAATAAAAAACCTGCAAAAGCATATGCTAGTTTTTTAGTCACAGCTGGATCACTGCCTAATTGCCCAGTCATCTGCATTTGTTGTAATTGCGGCATAATACCAGCCGTACTTTTACGAATAAGCGTTAGACCAATAAAGAAAGCAATAATGAACCAGAAAAACACATACCATCCACTGATGAACTGTGCTACGCCAATCCATACGGCAATTTCAACAATCGCGCCCAGAACCACAATAAGAAGTAAATTCATGTAAAACTTTATCTATCTCAAAAAGAAAATTCATTGCAGGTGTCACCATCTAAACCGTAAACCATTTTCAGTTGGAAATAGGATTAAAAAGGCTGTAAAGCTTAGACAATGTTTTCTTGTAACTTCAAATCACCGCTAAACCAACATTCTGCAATACTATCAATAAGACTGATTCTAAATTAATAAAATAGCCATACTTTATTATTAATGAGTGCTATAACGACTTTATCAAGTGTTTTTTCTACAAGATTGCATTTTTTTCAAAAATTAGCCGTTTTTTTATCTATTATCGACATTTTTCTAAAATCTAACTTACATTTTTGATATCTAATATTTGATCCACTCAAGTTACATTAATTAGCTAAACTTTAAATTTAATTTTATAAATCGCATGAATATTAAAGCTATCTTATTGGTAACAAGCACTCTTCTTATTTCTGCCTGCTCACCTTATATAGTCACAGCAAATCCAAACAATAGTGCTTTAAAAGCAGATGAAAAAGCGCAGAAAATTAAAGACATCTTTGAAGAAGCACATACAACTGGTGTTTTAGTTATTCAACAAGGTCAAACACAACAAAGCTATGGTAATGATCTTACTCGAGCTTCAACAGAGTATGTACCGGCTTCAACCTTTAAAATGCTTAATGCTTTAATCGGCCTTGAGCACCATAAGGTAACCACAACAGAAATATTCAAATGGGATGGAAAAAAGCGACTCTTTCCTGAATGGGAAAAGGATATGACGCTAGGCGATGCTATGAAGGCTTCTGCTATTCCAGTTTATCAAGATTTAGCTCGTCGTATTGGACTTGAGCTCATGTCTGCTGAGGTAAAACGTGTAGATTATGGTAATACTAATATTGGCACCCAAGTCGATAATTTTTGGCTTGTCGGCCCTTTAAAAATTACGCCTCAACAAGAAGCACAATTTGCCTATAGATTAGCTAACAAAACCCTTCCATTTAGTCAAAATGTACAAGAACAAGTTCAATCCATGCTTTTCATAGAAGAAAAAAATGGAAATAAAATATACGCAAAAAGTGGTTGGGGATGGGATGTAGACCCACAAGTGGGTTGGTTAACTGGCTGGGTGGTCCAACCTAAAGGGAATATTGTAGCATTCTCTCTCAATTTAGAAATGAAAAAAGGAATACCTAGCTCTGTTCGAAAAGAGATTACTTATAAAAGCTTAGAACAATTAGGTATTTTATAAAATTACACTATGCCCCAGTTCAGTTTTTCCTATATTGAACTGGGCCATTGTCTAACAAAAAATTTGATAATTTACCCATCAACAGGTTCAAATGGTGTATTTAAAATTAACTGATAAAAAGCAGCATCTAACCATTGTCCAAACTTAAAACCTACCTGTTTAAAAGTACCAGCATGTGTGAATCCCATTTTTTCATGGAGGCCTATACTGGCTTGATTTGTCGCATCAATACAACCAATGAGTACATGAAGCTGGGCTTCTTGAGCTCGCTGAATTAACGCTTGCATTAAAACTTTACTCAAACCACAGCCACGATGTTCATGATGAATATAGATACTATGCTCAACTGTATACTTATAAGCTGGAAAAGCCCTGAAAGTTCCCCAACTGGCAAATCCTAATAATTTACCCGATTCATTTATAACCCCAATGATAGGGAAATCATTTTCTCTTTTTATAGAAAACCAGGTTTGCATTGAAGCAAGCGAACGCGGTACATAGTCATATAGAGCAGTAGAATTAATAATTGCCTCATTGAGAATCTCTAATATAGCTGCCGCATGTTCTGCTTCATTACAATCAATTAAACGAAAATTAGATTCGAGGGAATAGTTCATGAAGATTCCTTAAGAGCAGACACAAGTTGATTAGAGACGACTAAAATATAGCGAGCGACTTGTGATGAATTATTGCTGTATATAACAGGTTGATCTAATTGCATAGCCAAGCAATCCCCTTGACCTAATGCATAAGAATTTTCACCTAATTGAATATCAATTTGCCCTTCAACTACCCAAAGTTGCTGTTGTACCACTTTAGAGCTTTCACTCATTTCATATGTAATTCGAGAATGAGGCGGAAATTCAATTTCAACAATTTGAAATGGTAGTTTTAAATTCGGTGGTGATACGGTACGGCGAACATACCCAGTTTCCGGATCTCGCCACTCAGCTTGTTCATTTCGGTGAATAAATGGTTGAGGAGATGGACTAGTTGCTTCATTCGTGAAAATTTGAGTTAAAGGCACTTCAAGTCCATTGGCTAGTTTTTCAAGCACGACTGCTGTTGGACTCGCTTCCCCTCTTTCAATTAAAGAAATTGCCGAACGACTGACTTGGCATCGGGCTGCAAGTACGTCTAAAGTATACCCACGTGCTAAACGTAACTCTCGTATACGATGTGCAATTCGTATATTGATATCGTCCATTCATCAGACTCTATTCCACAATTATAGATAAGTATTCCACTAAAATAGAATTACATCAAATGATTTTAAAAATATAATTTGGTACGATAAAAACCGAAAAATAACCATTCATCACAGCATTCTTTAAATTACGCATGCAGAACCGTTTTGGCTATGTAACAATACTCTCTAAACTATTTATACAAGTCTTCATATGGCATTGATTATTGGAATTGACCCAGGTTCACGCTTAACAGGTTATGGAATCATTGAAAAAGATGGTAGTAAACTGCGTTTTGTCGATGCCGGTACAATCCGAACAGAAACTCAAGAAATGCCAGAGCGCTTAAAGCGTATTTTCGCTGGCGTTGAGCGAATTGTGAAATTTCATGGCCCAACAGAAGCTGCGGTTGAACAAGTTTTTATGGCACAAAACCCAGACTCTGCCTTAAAACTAGGACAAGCCCGTGGTGCTGCCATCGCCGCATTAGTTAATTTAGATTTACAAGTTGCAGAATATACTGCCCGTCAAATTAAACAATCTGTAGTGGGTTACGGCGCCGCAGATAAAGAACAAGTACAAATGATGGTTATGCGATTACTTAATCTGACCATTAAACCGCAATCCGATGCAGCCGATGCCCTTGCGGCTGCCATTTGCCATGCTCATGCATCGGGAAGTATGAGTAAACTTTCGGTCTTAAATGCTTTAGGTGGTATGGCACGTGGACGAAGCCGCTCGAGTAGCCGTAGACGTTAAAGCTTTATTGATTTACAACCTGAGTAATTGCCTGATTCATTTCATAAGCTTGCAAACCACGCATGCCGTGTTTTGCAAGTTCATCACCTGCTTGGGCATGCAGGGTCACTATCTCATGTAATGCAATACCTTTGTGGAACTGGGCTTTTAAGCTCGCGATCATACCTGCTAATACATCCCCCATTCCACCAGTTCCCATACCAGCATTACCTTGGGTACAAATGTACAAGTTATTCTCTAAAATTAAGCTACCAGCCCCTTTAAGCACCCATTGACCCATATATTTTTGTTGCAACGCATAAATTGCAGCAATTCGGTCATTTTCAATTTCCGCTGTAGAAGAACCCAGTAACGTAGCAGCTTCTCCTGGATGAGGTGTGGCATAAATATGAGTATTTAACTTCTCAGGCTGTTTAGCCAGAAACCATAATGCATCCGCATCTAATACAACTTCCAAATGCGAGGCGTGATTTAGGAAATTAAACCATTGCTGATAAATTTGCTGTGCCCAGTTATCGCGGCCTAATCCCATTCCAAAACATACTGCATTGACTTGAGACAAAATATCTTTGATGTCCTTTTCTTCGAGCTCATTAATATCACGGAGCATAATATTAGGAGCTCGTGACAAAATGGCCTGATGGTGGTTGCGATGACAAATCACAGTCACTTTACCTGCCCCCGCATGAAAAGCAGCTTCAGCAGCCATAATGACAGCGCCACCCATTTGCTCATGCCCACCAATCACCACGACATGTCCATAACTTCCTTTATGTCCAAACGCCATACGTTTAGGAAGTTTAATACTTGTAGGTGTCAAATAAGCTAAAGGTTTTAGCTCTTGATCTACCGGAATTAAATTAACTAAATGAACTTGCCCTGCGTACTCTTTACCTTGCCCAGTAAATAATCCTGCCTTAAGACCTAAAACAGTAAAAGTATGGTCAGCTTTTATTGCTGAAGGTAAGACACGTCCTGTATTTGCGTGCAAACCACTGGGTATATCAATCGAGATTTTTAGACCAACTTGTTCATTAAATTGTTGAATAGCATTTTGCCAATAATCACTTAACTGACGGTTTAAACCAATCCCAAATAATGCGTCAATATGGCAATCAAAGGTTTTACTCACCTCAAAACTTTGATGAATCTGAACATCATTTTCCTTCGCAAAATCGACAGCATGGTGTAAATCAGTTGAGTCACCCAACTCAGCCGCAAATATCTCTACATGAAATCCAGCTTGTTTCAAATAACTCGCTATAAAATAACCATCACCTGCGTTATTCCCCTGTCCGCACCAGACGGCAATCTTCTTAGTGGCATGATTTTCAAAAAGTACGATGAGCTGTTGAGTGATTAACCAAGCTGCTTGTTGCATTAAGCCTAATGATGAGTTTTGCGCAGCAAACCAGCGCTGCTCCCATGCTCGAATATCATCGCTATGGTAAACTACCGCCTGCATATTATTATCCTCTTGCATTTTGGTTTATGACATCTTCCGACACATCACGCATTGCAGTGCAACAAATTGATCCACATGAATTAAAAGCATGGATCAAAGCTCAAGCATTAGACTTGGGTTTTGCTGATTGTGTCATCGCAAAACCAGATGCTCAAGAGCAAATGCCACGTTTTTTAGAGTATCTTGAACGTGGTTATCATGCAGATATGACCTATTTAGAAGAAAATCTAGAAAAACGAGCTGATCCGACCTTATTAGTTCCGGGCACAAAAAGTATTATTTGCGTACGTATGAATTATTTGGTGGAATCGCCAAAGCCACGATATGTACCGCTTGAACCGAACTCAGCCATTATCGCGCGTTATGCACGTGGTCGTGATTACCATAAGGTGATGCGTGGTAGATTGAAAACTTTAGCAACACGAATTCGTGAAAAAGTAGGAGATTTTGAGTCACGCCCTTTTGCTGACTCGGCGCCTATTTTTGAAAAATCACTGGCTGAAAGTGCTGGGATGGGATGGACGGGTAAACATACTTTGCTCATTCATAAAAAGTCGGGTTCTTTTTTCGTTTTAGGTGAATTGTTTACATCACTCGACCTACCTTTTGACGAACCTGCAACAGCACACTGTGGTTCTTGTAGCGCGTGTATCGATATTTGCCCAACGCAGGCGATTGTCGAACCTTATATGTTAGATGCTAGACGCTGTATTGCTTATCTAACAATCGAATATAAGGGAATTATTGCTGAGGAATTACGTGCAGGCATTGGTAACCGAATTTTTGGTTGTGATGACTGTCAATTAATTTGCCCATGGAATAGCTTTGCAAAAACAGCTTCTATTACCGATTTTAATCCTAGACATGGTTTAGATAATATTAGTCTGCTGGATATCTGGCAGTGGGACGAAGCCACTTTTTTAGCCAATACAGAAGGCAGTCCAATACGCCGTACAGGTTACCAATCATTTAAACGCAATATCGCCATTGGTTTAGGTAATGCACCGTACTCCAAAGAGATTGTAGATCAACTACACAAAGGCAAAAATTTACATGACGAAATCGTTAATGTGCATATTGATTGGGCAATTGAGCAGCAACTTAATCAACTTCAGCTATCAAATTAAAAAAATGATGTTTTTTGCCCTATAGCTTTAATACGAATTCTGTATGATTATGTACAGTGAATTAATGCCATCATCATGGATATGACAATGACTCTACGTAATGATTGGACTCGTGAAGAAATCCAAGCTCTATATGAACAACCTTTTTTGGATTTAGTTTTTAAGGCTCAACAAGTACACCGTGAGCACTTCACTGCCAATACAATTCAGGTCAGTACCCTTTTATCGATTAAAACGGGTAAATGTCCTGAAGATTGCAAATATTGCTCTCAATCTGCACATTACGATTCAAAATTAGAAGCAGAAAAACGTATTGCTGTAGAAAAAGTAATTAGCGAAGCAAAAGCTGCAAAAGATTCAGGTTCTTCTCGTTTTTGTATGGGCGCTGCTTGGCGTAACCCACATGAACGCGATATGCCGTATGTTTTAGAAATGGTACGTGAAGTTAAAGCATTAGGTATGGAAACCTGTATGACTTTAGGTATGCTTAACCAATCACAAGCAGAACGCCTAAAAGATGCTGGTTTAGATTATTACAACCATAACCTTGATACTTCTCGTGAGTACTATTCTCATATTATTAGTACTCGTACTTTTGATGATCGTTTGAATACACTTGATTATGTGCGTCAAGCAGGTATGAAAGTATGTAGTGGTGGTATTGTTGGTTTAGGTGAAAGCCGTGAAGATCGTATCGGTCTATTACATGAACTAGCGACCTTACCTATTCATCCAGAATCTGTGCCAATTAACATGCTAGTTCCAATTGAAGGTACACCACTAGCTGATGTTGAAAAACTAGATGTCATTGAGTGGATTCGTACAATTGCTGTAGCACGTATTGTTATGCCACATAGCTATATCCGTTTATCAGCAGGTCGTGAATCTTTAAGTGATTCAGATCAAGCTTTAGCATTTATGGCAGGTGCGAACTCTCTGTTCTCGGGCGATAAATTGCTTACCACTCCAAATGCAGGTGAAGGTAAAGACCAAGCATTATTTAACAAACTTGGTTTAACTGCTGAAAAGCCAAAACCAACTGTTTCTGACCTATCAGTAGATGCAATGAGTGCTTAACAGCATCAAGAATAGAAAAGCCCTGATCATTCAGGGCTTTTTCATTTATACAGAAGTGACTAATATTCCATAAGTAGCATTCAGAAAGGTTCCAACTCGAATAATATCCCTACCTGCCGCATGTGTAACCGATAATTCTTGGCTCAATACATCAAACTGAAAAGATTCAAAAACATCTTGGTGGTTTAAAAGCCATAGAATGGTATCTGAAATATTTTCATCCGCGATATAAGTCAAAGCTTTATAGTCTTTGCTCATGAATAACTCTAATAAAAAAACCAAGTAAATTTTATCCGAGATATTCAGAGCTTAAAAGAAATTTCCTTAGGCAGCTTTAGGGTTTACCAATGAGTGACCTGACAACAAGCTAGTTAACGCCTTAGGTGAAAACTCTAAAGAAAGTACATGACTTTTTAAGTTGATCGAGTGTCTACTAATCAGTGGTAACAGCCCTTCTTCAGTTTCTAGAACATACTCATCAACAATATTTAAAATGCCTTCTAAATTCGTTGTACTAGATGCCAAGTCATGGCTAAAGACATCATAAATTGTCTGTAAGTTAAACGTTGTATTCTGTTCTGTAGGATGTTTAAGTAAATAGTCTTTTAAAAATAAGACTAATTTATGAGCAAAGAAAAAATAATTTGGTTTATAACTGTATTTCATGCTGTTCATGGAAACAAACTCCAGACGATCTTTTATTGAATTACAACTAAAACACTAGGAATTAAACCTTAAAAAATTCTTAAAAAAATTAATATCTTTAAGCAATATAAACAAAACAATTTTATCATTAAAAAAACAATCACTTAAGTAAAGAAGAAAACATAAATT